>NZ_JASDCW010000017.1:0-70074 GCF_030407685.1 Planococcus sp. APC 3906
AAACAATGGTTCTTTATGTTGTCATCTATCTATTTTACATAGTAGGGTCTTCAGCTCGCGCTGTTCCGCTGGAGTCGCCGCCTTGCGCTTCATTCAAATGTGATTCTAAATAGCAAAACTGTTCTTTATTAAAAATATAAAAGATACACTTTCTGTCTTTCTTGCTAATCTCCAGATATGAAGCAAAACAGCGGAGGCGCCTTACTGCTCCTGCATCGCGCTCGCCGGCGGCATAAGAGATGTGCTCCTGCAGCACTTCGTGCTTCGTCGCAAAGGTATTGCCCCAATTCTTGGGTCAATACCTTCGCAGCTGTTTTGCGGAATATCGGCACTTGAAACTCTTGCTCTGATACACAAAAAAATCCCGCAGCTTCGAAAAGCTGCGGGATTTCTGTTTTAGATATCTTCTTTAGTGTGCTGAGGCAATTTGCTGCGAGTGATGATTTGGTCGATCAAACCATACTCAAGCGCACGCTCTGCAGTCATGAAGTTATCGCGGTCTGTATCTTTGGAAATGACATCCAAAGATTGGCCAGTGCGTTCTGACAAGATCGTGTTCAATTTCTCACGAAGGAACAAGATGCGTTTTGCGGCAATCTCGATTTCCGTCGCTTGGCCTTGCGCACCGCCAAGTGGTTGGTGAATCATGACTTCAGCATTCGGCAACGCATAGCGTTTGCCTTTCGTGCCGGCTGCCAATAGGAAAGCTCCCATTGAAGCGGCCATGCCGATGCAGATGGTTTGGACATCCGGACGGATGAACTGCATTGTGTCATAAATCGCCATACCGGCTGTAATGCTGCCGCCAGGGCTGTTGATGTAGATCGAAATATCTTTATCTGGATCTTCAGCTTCAAGGAACAGCAACTGTGCAACGATAGAGTTGGCAACATTATCGTCAATTCCGCTGCCCAGCATGATAACGCGGTCTTTCAGCAAACGTGAGTAAATATCATAGGCACGTTCGCCGCGGCTCGTTTGTTCAATTACTGTTGGAATTAAATTCATGGATAATTTCCTCCTCATAATAAGGTATTGGCTAACTATACTGAAATCTTCTTCAGCTGTAATAATATCATACACATCTTGGTCAATGAAGGTCAAATCTAACGAATTGAAAAAACAAGCTTGAAATGTTTTGTATCTCTGTATATAATAGAAAAGTCGCCAATAGTGACCTGCCCTCGTAGTGTAATGGATCACACGTAAGATTCCGGTTCTTAAGATGGGAGTTCGATTCTCTCCGAGGGCATACATAAGCAGCGCATCTTTTCCAGCAAAGTGGAGAAGGTGCGCTGTTTTTTTCTTTTGCTGCTATAACTGAATAGAGGACATCCAAGCCAAGCTGGCATCTACCCGGCACTTTACCCGGAAGCGGCTGCCGAATATAATTGGAGTAGTGAATCGCTAGAAACACAGGCGGCTTCTTTATATAGAAGACGAAGATGCCAGGGCAGTTATTTAGATCCTGCTTCTTCCGAGAGCAGTGGAGCTGGCCGAGGATGGTAACGAAAGAAGGGTGAACATGATTACATTATTCACACGGACAAATTGTCCGTTATGCGATGAAGCAAAGCTCATGCTGAAACTGGTCCAGGAGGATTTCGATATCGACTGGACGGAAGTGGACATCGAAAGCGATGACGCTTTGCATGAAAAATACATGCTGATGATTCCCGTGATCGAGCGCAATAGTGAAACGATCATCTACGGCAATATCGGCTATATTGAATTATTGGAAGCGTTAGAACTTTAACGCTTCTTTTTATTTGCATTTATTCGAAAGCTCAGCTAGAATGAAATGAGTGGGACAGAATAAAAGTGTTGGGACGTAAATTGTCCCATGCGAAAAGGAGTGACTGAATGGATCCATTAACGGAAGCGCAGAACAAGCTCGTGCCGGAAATGACCGACCTCCTGAAAAAACGCTATCAGATTTTACAGGCTATCCAGAGAGAACAGCCCATTGGCAGGCGCGCACTCAGCGAACTTGCCGGCATGAAAGAACGCGATATCCGCAACGAAACTGATTTGTTGCGCAGCCAACAGCTGATAAAAGCAAAAACCGCTGGAATGGTTGTTACCGATCAAGGTGCAGCTGTTCTGGAGGCCTTGAAAGAATTCATGCGCGAAGTTTCCGGACTTTCGCACATGGAGCAGCAATTGAAATCCATTTTGGGAATCGCGCGGGTGCACATTGTCCCGCAAGACAGCGACGACATGCCGGCCGTCAAAGGCGATATCGGCAAAGAAGCTGCCCGGCTTCTTGAATCACGGTTCGCCCAGCATAAAATTGTTGCGGTGACCGGCGGCAGCACGATGGCAGCCATCTCGAAAGAGTTATCCACTGACAGGAAAGACAACGCGCTTCAATTTGTCGCTGCACGCGGCGGCTTGGGCGAAGATGTCCTCCACCAAGCGAACACCATTGCATCGGCATTTGCCGCCAAAACCGGCGGCTCGGTCAAAACGCTGTACCTGCCGGATCACCTTAGCGCGGAAGCGTTCGAGATGATGCTGCGCGAACCGGTCATTAAAGACATGATGGACCATTACGACCGGACGGATATCGTGGTGCATGGAATCGGCAATGCCGAGGAAATTGCATTGCAGCGAAAATCTTCCAGCGAAGAAGTGGAACATATCCGATCCGGCGGCGCAGTAAGCGAAGCATTCGGGTACTACTTCAACGCTCAAGGAGAAGTGGTTTATCGCATCCGTACAGCGGGAATCCAATTGGAGCAAGTCAAAAATGCCGCATTCATCCTGGCAGTAGCCGGGGGGCATTCGAAAGCACAGGCAATTCTATCGTATTGCAAAATTGCAGCCAAAGGGACGGTGCTCGTCACTGATGAAGGGGCGGCCCGGCAAATAATTGAACTTACACAAAAACTGGAGGAATTATAAATGACTTTAAAATTAGCAATTAACGGATTCGGACGCATCGGACGCATTGTTTTCCGCCAAGCATTGATTCATGAAGAAGTGGAAGTAGTAGCAGTAAACGATTTGACTGACGCGAAAATGCTTGCACACTTGTTGAAATACGATTCAGTCCACGGAACGATGGACGCTGAAATTTCTTCTGAAGGCGAATACTTGATCGTCAACGGCAAGAAAATCAAAGTCTTCTCTGAAAAAGATCCTTCGAACCTTCCATGGGGCGAATTGAACATCGACATCGTTGTTGAATCGACTGGATTCTTCACTGACGCTGAAGCGGCTGAAAAACACATCGAAGCTGGCGCGAAAAAAGTCATCGTTTCTGCACCGGGCAAAAACATGAAAACTCTTGTTATGGGCGTTAACCATGAAAGCTACGATCCAGCAGAAGACAAAGTCGTTTCAAATGCATCTTGTACAACAAACGGCTTAGCTGGAATGTCCAAAGTATTGAACGACAAATTCGGCATCAAACGTGCGATGATGACTACGATCCACTCATACACGAATGACCAGATCTTGCTTGACTCACCGCATAAAGATTACCGCCGTGCACGTGCAGCTGCAGAATCCATGATTCCGACAACTACAGGCGCAGCAGTAGCGGTAACAAAAGTATTGCCGGAATTGGTCGGCAAATTGGACGGAATGGCAATCCGCGTTCCTACACCAAACGTTTCATTGATCGACTTGGTCGCTGAACTTGAAACTTCAACAACGATTGAAGAAGTAAACGCAGCGCTTAAAGAAGCATCTGAAAACGAATTGAAAGGCTTCTTGGAATACAGCGAACTTCCGCTTGTCTCAAGAGACTATAACGGCGTAAAAGCTTCAGCGACTGTTGATGCATTGTCAACGATGGAACTTGGCGGCAACATGGTGAAAGTCCTTGCTTGGTACGATAATGAGTCTGGCTACTCAGCACGCTGCATCGACTTGGCTCTTCACATGTACAAAACAGGCTTGTAATCTCAAAATCATAGCTTAATTACCGATGAACCTCTATAATGAAAGAGGGTAAAAGGGGTGGGGATTTACCCCGCCCCTTATTTTTTTATATGAACGGGAGGATTTTCATGTTGAAGAAAATGACCATGAAAGACGTGGACTTAAAAGGGAAACGCGTATTTTGCCGAGTGGATTTCAATGTTCCGATGTCAGAAGGAAAAGTGACAGACGACACACGAATCCGCGCAGCTGTTCCAACGATTGAATACTTGATCGAAAACGGAGCAAAAGTTATTTTGGCAAGTCATTTAGGCCGCCCGAAAGGCGCAGTCAACGAAGACATGAGACTGGCAGCAGCAGGAGCCAGGTTAACCGAATTATTACATAAACAAGTTAAGAGCCTCGATGAGTCGATCGGGGAGAAAGTGGAACAGGAAATTTCGGCAATGGCTGAAGGCGATGTCATCCTGCTTGAAAACGTCCGTTTCCACGCAGGCGAAGAAAAGAATGATCCTGAACTCGCCAAAGCATTCGCAGCGCTGGCAGATGTTTTCGTCAATGATGCATTCGGCGCCGCGCACCGTGCGCACGCATCGACTGCCGGCATTGCCGAGCACCTGACAGCGGTATCCGGCTTGTTATTGGAAAAAGAACTGGATGTCCTTGGCAAAGCCTTGTCTGAACCGGACCGTCCGTTTACGGCGATCATCGGTGGAGCGAAAGTCAAAGACAAAATCGGGGTCATCGACCATCTTTTGGATAAAGTCGATAACCTGATCATCGGCGGCGGCTTGTCGTATACATTCAGCAAAGCGCAAGGCAATGAAGTCGGGAACTCGCTGCTTGAAGAAGACAAAATCGACCTTGCTAAATCATTCATTGAAAAAGCGAAGGACAAAGGCGTCAACTTATACATGCCGATTGATGTCGTCGTAGCAAAAGAATTTTCAAACGATGGCGAAACAAAAGTCGTGGGGATTTCTGAAATTCCTTCCGACTGGATGGGCCTCGATATCGGACCTGAGACCGCGAAAACTTATGCGGATGTCATCAAAAATTCGAAGCTGGTCATCTGGAACGGGCCTATGGGCGTGTTTGAAATGAGTTCATTCGAAAACGGCACGAAATCCGTCGCGCAAGCAATGGCGGAAACAGAAGCTTATACGATTATCGGCGGAGGAGACTCTGCGGCGGCTGTCGAGAAATTCAACGTAGCTGACAAAATGGACCATATCTCTACGGGCGGCGGTGCTTCCCTTGAGTTTATGGAAGGCAAGGATCTGCCTGGCGTTACTGCATTAACCGATAAATAGAAGGAGTGGTTTTGTTGAGAAAGCCGATTATAGCAGGAAACTGGAAAATGTATAAAACTTTTTCTGAAGCAAAAGAATTTGTCGAAGAAGTGAAAGGCCTCGCGCCGGACGCGGACAAAGTCGATTCAGTGATTTGTGCGCCAGCGCTGTTTTTGCAGCAGCTGGCAGCATCAACAGAAGGCAGCCCGCTACACATCGGGGCGCAGACGATGCACGAAGAAAAAGAAGGAGCGTTCACCGGCGAAATCAGCCCTGCGCAATTAGCGGATCTTGGCATCCAATACGCCATTATCGGGCATTCGGAGCGCCGCCAGTATTTCAACGAAACGGACGCTTCCGTCAACAAAAAAGTGCATGCCGCGTTTGAATACGGCATCACGCCGATCATGTGCGTCGGTGAAAGCTTGGAGCAGCGCGAAAGCGGTTCTACAGGCGACATCGTCGAACAGCAAGTGGCTGAAGGGCTGAAAGGCCTGTCAGCAGAACAGGCAGCTCAGACGGTCATTGCATATGAACCGATCTGGGCGATTGGCACAGGCAAAACGGCAACTGCAGAAGATGCCAATGAAGTCTGCGGCATTATCCGCAAAAAAGTGGCATCGCTTTACGATGAAAATACAGCACAGCAAGTACGCATCCAATACGGCGGCAGTGTGAAACCAGCGAACATCGAGGAATTGATGGGCATGGAGCACATTGACGGTGCATTAGTCGGCGGAGCGAGCCTGGAAGCGGAGTCTTATGTGAAATTGCTAGAGGCGGGATTGCATGCGTAATACAGAATATCCAGTAGCATTGATTATCTTGGATGGTTTCGGCTTCCGGGCAGAGAACTTCGGGAACGCAGTGGCTCAGGCGAAAAAACCGAATTTCGATCAATTATGGAATGAATATCCGCACAGCTTGCTGACGGCATCCGGTGAAGCGGTAGGCTTGCCGGAAGGGCAAATGGGCAATTCCGAAGTCGGGCACCTGAATATCGGCGCCGGACGGATTGTATACCAGAATTTGACGCGCATCCATAAATCGATCAAAGACGGTGATTTCTTCGGAAATCCAGCATTTCTGGAAGCTGTTGCGAATGCCAAACAAAACGGCACTGCACTTCATTTAATGGGGCTGCTGTCTGACGGTGGCGTCCATAGCCATTACGAGCACCTTTTCGCGTTATTGAAACTTGCGAAACAGCACGGACTGACTGAAGTCTATGTACATGGATTCTTGGACGGCCGCGATGTCGGCCCTCAGACTGCATTGAAATATGTAGAAGAAACCGAGCGCCAAATGGCTGAAATCGGCGTCGGCAAATTCGCTTCAATCAGCGGCCGCTATTACGCAATGGACCGCGACAATCGCTGGGAGCGGGTTGAACTCGCCTACCGTGTGCTTGTCGACGGTGTCGGCGGAGCAGCGGAAAGCGCGAGCGAAGGGATTGCCAAGTCCTATGAAACAGGCGCCAATGACGAATTCGTCTTGCCGTTCGCGGTGACTGAGAACGGCGCGCCGGTTGGAACGATTAAAACAGGCGATTCTGTCCTGTTCTTCAATTTCCGTCCGGACCGCGCCATTCAACTGACATCGGCATTTGTGAAGGAAGATTTCAAGGGCTTCCCGCAAGGACCGAATAAACCACAGAATTTAACGTTTGTTACCTTTACCAGCTACAGCGATGAATTGCCGACCCGGGTCGCATTCGATACGCTGGATCTGGAAAATACAATCGGGGAAGTATTATCGGAAAGCGGTTTGCGCCAATTGCGCATCGCCGAAACCGAAAAATATCCGCACGTCACGTTCTTTATGAGCGGCGGCCGTGAAGATGTATTTCCGGGGGAAAAGCGCATTTTGGTGGATTCACCGAAAGTGGCGACTTATGACCTGAAGCCGGAAATGAGCGCATACGAAGTGACGGACCAATTATTGAAGGAGATCAATGATGATGCATTTGACGCCATCATCTTGAACTTTGCAAATCCGGATATGGTGGGCCACAGCGGAATGCTGGTGCCGACAATCCGGGCGATTGAAGTCGTCGACGAATGCCTCGGCAGAATCGTCGAAGCCTTGCACGCTAAAGGCGGCGCGGCCGTTATCACAGCGGACCACGGCAATGCTGACGAAGTGCTGACGCTCGAAGGCAATCCGATGACGGCGCATACGACGAATAAAGTACCATTAATCGTTACGAAACCAGGCGTCGTGCTGAGAGAAGACGGTATTCTTGCCGATTTGGCACCGACTGTCTTGAAATTATTGAACGTTGACCAACCGGCAGAAATGACCGGAAAACCATTATTCTAAACTAAGGGAGCTGTTTTTAAATGCCGATTATCACTGACATTCTTGCACGAGAAGTACTAGATTCACGAGGAAACCCTACAATTGAAGTTGAAGTATTCACAGAAAGCGGCGCATTCGGACGTGCAATCGTTCCTTCAGGCGCATCAACTGGGGAGCACGAAGCAGTTGAACTTCGCGATGGCGATAAAGGCCGTTACCTTGGTAAAGGCGTACTAAAAGCTGTAGACCACGTAAACAATGAAATCGCTGCTGAAATCGAAGAAAATTTTTCGGTCCTTGACCAAGTTGCAATCGACAACGCATTGATCGAGCTTGACGGCACAGAAAACAAAGGGCGTTTAGGCGCGAATGCAATCCTTGGTGTTTCCATGGCAGTTGCGCACGCAGCTTCAGATTACTTGGATATTCCGTTGTACCAATACTTGGGCGGCATGAACGCGAAGCAATTGCCGGTACCGATGATGAACATCTTGAACGGCGGCGAGCACGCTGACAACAATGTTGATATCCAGGAATTCATGGTTATGCCAGTCGGAGCAGAAACTTTCCGCCACGCAGTACGCATGGGCGCAGAAATTTTCCATAACCTGAAAAGCGTATTGAAAGAAAAAGGCTATAACACTTCAGTGGGCGACGAAGGCGGTTTTGCACCGAACCTTGGTTCAAACGAAGAAGCTTTATCAACAATCATTGAAGCAATTGAAAAAGCGGGCTACAAGCCAGGCGAAGATGTTTTGCTGGCAATGGATGTTGCTTCATCTGAATTGTACGATAAAGAAAAAGGCGTTTATAACCTGCCAGGCGACAACACAGTGAAAACGTCTGCTGAAATGGTTGACTGGTACGCAGAGCTTTGCGAAAAATACCCAATCATTTCAATCGAAGACGGCTTGGATGAAAACGACTGGGCTGGCCACAAACTATTGACTGAGCGCATCGGCGGAAAAGTTCAATTGGTCGGCGATGATTTGTTCGTAACGAATACGAAAAAATTGGCTCAAGGAATCGAAGAAGGCATCTCAAACTCGATCTTGATCAAAGTTAACCAAATCGGTACATTGACAGAAACATTTGATGCAATCGAAATGGCGAAGCGCGCAGGCTACACAGCTGTCATCAGCCACCGTTCAGGCGAATCGGAAGATGTAACGATTGCGGATATCGCAGTTGCTACAAATGCCGGCCAAATTAAAACGGGTGCTCCTTCACGTACTGACCGTGTTGCGAAATATAACCAATTGCTGCGCATCGAAGACCAGCTCAACGATTCTGCACAATACCTTGGCTTGAAAACTTTCTACAACTTGAAAAAATAAGGCTTTAGCGTTAGTTCTTCTATTGCTATTGTCATATTTATAAGTTTTTGGTAAACTAGTTCTTGTTGTGGAAGTTCTTTTCAGGAGGTGGAATTTATGCATACGTTGTTAGTAACCTTATTGGTTATCGTATCGCTCGCTTTAATTGTTGTCGTATTATTGCAATCAGGAAAAAGTGCAGGTCTTTCAGGAGCCATCTCCGGTGGAGCAGAGCAACTTTTCGGCAAGCAAAAAGCTCGTGGAGTAGACTTGGTCCTTCATCGGGTAACGATTGTACTTGCTGCCTTATTCTTTATTTTGGCTATTGCCGTAACTAAAGCTTAATGTAGACGATTAATCGCCTGACCATTTCACTGGTTAGGCGTTTTCTTTTTATAACGATATAATAATAAGTAGCTGCAGATATTTCATAAAGCAAATTGGTAACACAAGGTAATATGAATTCCGATATTCCGCAAAACAGCTACGCTTGCCGCGGGCGAGCGCCAAGCCTCCTCAGTCGCTTCGCTCCTTGCGGGGTCTCGGCTGTCTCGCTTTCCCGCAGGCGTCTCCGCTGTTTTGCTCCATATCGAGAGATATCTCTTAGCTGAGGCGCGTCAAGGGGCTAGGCGAAGCAAGAAGACAGGTGTTCTTCCTGTCTTCTTGCGAGAGTCATGCCCAAAGCGACCGAAGCGATTTATTAAGCTTAAAATTATTTAGTTTAAATTATTCATGATGATAGACAAGACAAAACTTGATATGTTCAATGATTACTGAACAAATGAATGGAGGATTTTTATGCGAGTTTCGCAGCCAAAACCATTTTTCTTTAAAGCAGGCCCGAGAGCGGTCTTGTTGTTGCATGGATTTACAGGAAATTCAGCGGATGTCCGGATGCTGGGGCGCTTTCTTGAGAAAAACGGCTATACGTCGATTGCGCCGCATTATGCGGGGCATGGCGTGGAGCCGGAGAAACTGATTCCGACGGGGCCGGAAGATTGGTGGCAGGATGTCGAGTCGGCTTATGAACAATTGAAAGAAGAAGGCTATGAAGAAATCGCGGTTGCCGGATTGTCGCTTGGGGGCGTATTCGCGCTGAAGTTAGGGTATACATTCCCCATAAAGGGACTTGTGACGATGTGCGCTCCGATGTACATGAAAACGACTGAATTGATGTACGAGGGCGTGTTGAAATATGCGCGTGAATACAAGAAATATGAAGGAAAAGACGACGCGCTTATCGAAGAGGAAATGAAGAAGTTCCAGGAGCGCCCGATGGAATCTTTGCAGTATCTCCGGGAACTGATCCAGGAAGTGCGTGGACAGGTGGATCATATTTATGCGCCGCTATTCGTGGTCCAAGGCACGTTGGATGATGTCATCGATACCGATTCGGCCAATGTCATTTACGATCAGGCAGAGTCGATCGATAAACAGATCAAGTGGTACGAAGAATCGGGGCACGTCATTACACTTGATAAAGAGAAAGAACAATTGCACGAAGATATTTTAGAATTTCTTGAATCGCTCGATTGGAGCGTGTGAGAATTTCGAATAGGAGGAATTGGGAATGGCTAATAATGAAATGTCGCTTGAACAACGTTTATTGACCTTTATGCGCGAAGATGCGTATAATCCGTTAACTGTAAAAGAAATTGAAGAACAATTCGGTTTCGAAGATGCGGATGAGTTCAAGGAACTTGTGAAAACATTGGTGAAACTTGAAGAAAAAGGGCTGCTGGTGCGTTCGCGCGCTGACCGCTATGGCGTCCCTGAACGCATGAATTTGATGCGCGGTAAATTTATCGGGCATGCCAAAGGCTTCGGCTTTGTGGCTCCGGAAGAGGCGGGCTTGGACGATGTGTTTATTCCGCCGACAGAAGTGAATGGGGCAGTGAATGGCGATAAAGTCATGATCCGTGTATCTGAAGGATCATCTGGCGATCGCCGTGAAGGCGCGATTATCCGCATTTTGGAACGCGGCACGACGAAAGTGGTCGGTACGTTCCAAGATAACCGCGGTTTCGGCTTTGTTGTGCCGGATGATAAAAAGATGAATATGGATGTATTTATTGCCAAAGATGATACGCTTGGCGCAGTGGACGGCCATAAAGTGGTCGTTGAAATCACGGGCTGGCCGGAAGGGCGCAAGTCCGCTACGGGCATGGTGTCACAGATCCTTGGCCATAAGAACGATCCGGGCGTTGACATTTTGTCGATTATCCACAAGCACGGCATCGAAACGGAATTTCCGCAAGACGTGCTGGACCAGGCGAATGATGTACCGGAAGAAATCGATCCAGCTGATTTGAACAATCGCCGCGACTTGCGCGGGGAGCAAATCGTGACAATCGATGGCGCCGACGCGAAAGATTTGGATGATGCGGTTCAAGTGGTGAAATTGGAAGACGGCACGTATAAATTAGGTGTCCATATTGCGGATGTCAGCCATTACGTCACGGAAGGTTCGCCGATTGACCGCGAAGCTTACGACCGCGCAACGAGTATTTACCTGACAGACCGGGTTATTCCGATGATTCCACACCGTTTGTCGAACGGCATTTGCTCGCTGAATCCGCAAGTCGACCGTTTGACGCTATCGTGTGAAATGATCTTCAACGACATGGGCGAAGTGTTGTCGCATGACATTTTCCAAAGTGTCATCAACACATCAGCGCGTATGACTTATACGGATGTTTATGAAATTCTGGAACTCGACAATAAAGAGTTGAAAGAAAAATACACTGACTTGGTGCCGATGTTCGAATTGATGAAGGACTTGGCCGAAATTCTTCGCGGACGCCGCATGCGCCGCGGGGCAATCGATTTCGATTTCAAGGAAGCGAAAGTCATTGTTGACGAAGAAGGCTATCCGATTGATGTTGTTGTCCGCGAACGGACGGTTTCTGAGCGTTTGATCGAAGAGTTCATGCTGGCTGCCAACGAAACAGTCGCTGAACATTTCCATCACATGGAAGTGCCATCGTTGTACCGGATCCACGAAGATCCAAAACCGGAAAAACTTCAGCGTTTCTTTGAATTCATCACGAATTTCGGGATCGTTGTCAAAGGCAGCGGAACGCAAGTTGAACCGAGTGCGCTGCAGGAAATCATCAATTCGATAAAAGATTCACCTGAAGAAGCGGTTGTTTCGACGATGATGCTGCGCTCGATGCAGCAGGCGAAATATTCATCGGACAGCGTAGGGCATTTCGGTCTTGCAAGTGAATACTATACGCATTTCACTTCACCGATCCGCCGTTACCCGGATTTGATTATCCACCGCTTGATCCGTACGTATTTGATTAATAAAGACTTGTCGAAAGCGACGATCATGCATTGGGAAGCGAATATGGACGACATCGCGGAGCATACATCAGCGCGCGAACGCCGTGCAGTCGATGCCGAACGCGATACGGATGCTTTGAAGAAATCCCAGTACATGGCTGATAAAATCGGCGAAGAATTCGAAGGCATCATTTCATCGGTCACGAATTTTGGCTTGTTCATCGAGTTGCCGAATACGATTGAAGGCTTGGTCCACGTGTCGAATATGACAGATGATTTCTACCGTTTCGACGACCGCCAGATGATGATGATCGGCGAACGGACAAACCGCCAATTCCGCATCGGCGATGAAATCCAGATCAAAGTGATCGGGGTAAAACCGGAAGAATCTTCGATTGATTTCGAAATTGTCGGCATGCCGCAAAGCAAGCGCCGCACAAGCAGAGATGCACCGAAAGTGATCCGTGCCGGCAAACGGGACGGAGACGCGAAAGGCAAAGGCCGAGGCGGCAGCGGCAAGCCAGGCGGCGGAAAACCGGGAAGCAAACCGGGAGAAGCTCCAGGGCGCAAACCGAAAAGCCAGAAGAAGAAGTTTTACGAAGGCGCCGCGAAACGCGGAGGCAAAAAGAAATAATGAGGGGGCGGCTCTCCAACCGCTCTTTTCTATCAATTATGAGGTGAAGCAATATGGCAAAGGGTGAAGGGAAAGTCATAGCCCAGAACAAAAAAGCCGGCTTCGATTACGCGATTGAAGAAACGATCGAAGCTGGCATTGTCCTGCAAGGGACAGAGATCAAATCTGCCCGCAACGGGAAGGTCCAGCTGGTGGATGCATTTGTGCGGATCCGGAACGGCGAAGCATGGATTTCGAATATGCACATCGCACCTTACGAGCAGGGGAATATCTTCAACCACGATCCGACACGGGTTCGGAAATTGCTTTTGCATAAAAAACAAATCAACGAATTGATTGGCGTGTCGAAAGTGCAGGGAGCGGCAATCATTCCGCTGAAAATGTACTTGAAAGACGGCTACGCGAAAGTGCTGCTTGGCGTCGGTAAAGGGAAGAAGAACTACGATAAGCGCCAGGACCTGAAAAAGAAAGACGCGAAACGGGAAATTGACCGTGCAATGAAAGAACGCAGCCGTTAAGCTTGAAGTCTGACCAATCTTGTCTTATACTAATGGTATAGCACTTAAGGCTGATCGCCTTTCCGTGTTCCTTTAATATGAGGGGACGTTACGGATTCGACAGGGATGATCTGGGCTTGGGTTGCGCGTCGGAGGGTCGGCTCCGTAAAAACGCGTTTATAACAACTGGCAAAACAAACCAAAACCTAGCATTCGCAGCGTAAGCTCGGATCTGCTTTATCTATCCATCGCCCATGTGGCTAGGTAAAGCTCAACTTTAGTGGGATACGGCAGGCAGTGCCACTTGAGCTGCTTGCAAGAGATTCGCAAGTTAGTGCCCAGGACGCCCGCTTATTGGCAGATTGACGCATGAAACCCTAATAAGTAAGCTACACGCGTAGACGCTCAAGTAGCGGAGTTTCTGGACGCGGGTTCGACTCCCGCCGTCTCCATTTTGGAGAAAAAGGATCTTACGAAAAGCGCCAAAACCTAGTCATTAGGTTTTGGCGCTTTTTTGTGTTGTATTCTAATATCAAAAAACCAGCAACCCCATTCCTGGGATCGCTGGCTTTTAAGCATTTATCTATTCTTTCGTATTATCAACAAATGCTCCGTATTGTCGGCGCTGGTGCTGCACCGACAGCCATTTCAAGGTGGTGAACTCTTCAAGTACCCATTCGCCGTTAAAGCGGCCGAGGCCTGATTCTTTTTCGCCGCCGAATGGCATATGTGCTTCGTCGTTGACCGATTGGTCGTTGACGTGGATCATGCCGGTCTCGATTTGGTGGGCGATGTTCGTGCCGCGGTCGATGTTTGAAGAATGGACGGCGCCGCTCAATCCGAATGGATAGGCATTGGCCATGTCGACTACTTCTTCATCGGTTTTGAACGGAATCAGAATGGCTACAGGACCGAAGATTTCGTTTTCCGCAAGCGGCATGTCGTTGGTGACGCCTGTTAATACAGTCGGCTCAAGGACGTTGCCATCAGCATTGCCGCCAAGGCGTAATTTAGCGCCTTGTTCAACAGTTGCGTCGATGTCTTTTAGGATGCGGTCAACTTGATCGCGGTTGATGAGCGGTCCGACTTGCGTATCCTGCTCAGCCGGGTTGCCGAATTTTATTTTGCCGGCACGGGCGATGAATTGTTCTGCGAATTCTTCGTAAATGTCCTCGTGGACAAAGATGCGGTTGATCGCCATGCAGATCTGGCCTTGGTGGTAGAATTTGCCGAACAACGCGGAATCGACGGCTTGGTCGATGTTCGCATCATTCAAGACGATGAAGTTATTATTGCCGCCAAGCTCCAATGCCGTTTTCTTCAATGCGCCGCCGGCCAATTCGCCGATGCGTTTTCCGACAGGCGTAGAACCTGTGAATGAAATCAAACGCGGTGTCGGGTGCTTGACGATGTCATCACCAATCTCAGAGCCGCGTCCAACAACAACGTTCAGCAAGCCTTTAGGCAAGCCGGCTGCTTCGAAAATGCTGGCGAACAGCAAGCCGCCTGTAACCGGTGTGTCAGTAGCGGGTTTAATGACAACGGCATTGCCCGTAGCAATCGCCGGTGCGATCGAACGGATTGCCAAGTGCAATGGGAAGTTCCACGGGCTGATGATGCCGATGACGCCAAGTGGATTGCGGTAGACGCGGTTTTCTTTGCCTGCTTGCTGGGAAGGAAGAATCTTGCCTTCCATGCGGTAAGGGAAAGTCGCCGCTTCTTTCAGGATGTTGATCGATGCGCCAAATTCAACGGTCGCTTTGATGAACGTGCTGCCGGCTTCCTTGATAAGCCAGTCGATGATGAGCTCTTTGTTTTCGAGCATGACTTCTTGTGCTTTTTCAATGACGGCACGCTTCGTCTGCGGCAATTCTTTTGCCCAGGCCACTTGCGCCTCTGCTGCAGCTTTGTAAGCGGCATCCAAATCATTCTTATCGGCTGCTTGTGTAATGGCGAGTTCTTCGCCTGTAAACGGATTTGTGTTTCTCATTTGGCTATCACTAGAGCCTGTAATCCATTCACCATTTATATATATCTTTGAAAAATCGGTTTTCATTTAAAATCGTCTCCATTCTTTTTTTGTTCCCGTTGTAAGATCGAACGGGTCCTTGTTAAATGCACCTTCTCTGTTTACCCCTCTGCTTAGTTACTTTAAACAAGTTACATACCTTTCTTTACAAACAGTTTACTGCGTCTTCATAAGTTGGACTTATTTATGTCTTCATTCTAGATTAGGGGTTAGCAGAGATAAGAAGTGTCTTTGGAGCAGCTAATTGAAAAAGCAAAACAGGAGACAGCCGAATTTACGTGGCTGTCTCCTGTTTTTTTTTATTGTTGTGCAGTTTTCCATAAAAGAATTCGGCCTTTAAAAGCAATCAGGCTGGCTGCTGCCAGCAATAGGCCAGCAATCACAAAGACGGTGCGGATGCCGAATGCATCCGCCAGCACACCCATCAATAAGGAGGCGACTCCGAAGGTTCCGGTACCGATCGCACCAAGTGTAGTGAAAACGGTCGGCAATGCTTCCCTCGGTACGCTCGTCTGGATGACGGTCTGCTGCGGAATGTTCTTGAGCTGGCCGAATATGCCGACGAGAAAGGATAGGGCTAGCGCCAATAATGGCACATTATTCATTCCGAACAGCAGCGTTACGGCACTGCTGAGAAAAGCACCGGCAAAAATGAACGTGCCGAGGTTCTTCTCAATCGATCCGGCAAAGCGCAGGCAAAGGAGGCTGCCGCCGATCAAGCCCAAGAAGAAGGAGCCGTTGATGAAGCCCCACCATTTCTCGTTCACCAATAAGGCGTCGCTGACAAAAACATAGAGGATGGCGGCAATCCACACCGTGCCGGCAATCGTCTCCAAGACATCCATCCAGGCAAGGCGTTTCAAGACAGGCGTAGAAGACACCGTCTGCCAGCCTTTGGTGATTTGCTGCCATCTTCCTAGCTCTTTGGCTGGCTGGAGATGGACAGGCTCCAAAAGGCTTAATAACAAGCTGGACAATAAAAACAATCCTGCTGTTAACCACAGCAGCTCATCCGCTGCGAGCCAGATCAACAAGGAGCTGCCGATAAACCACATAGCGGTTTGAATTCCTTGCGTGACCGATTCGGAAATGCTGTTAGCTTTCATGAGCAGGCTATTGTCCACATAAGCCGGTATGAGCGAGCGGGTGACGGGATTGGCGCAGCCATCAAGCAGCGCAATCAAAGCCAGCACGGCGAACAGCAGGATATAATTGGCCATGGAAAGCAGGGGCAGCAGCAAAGCAAGTACAACTAGCAATCCCGTTTTTCCGAACTGGGAAACGGCTAGCAGCAATTTTAAGTTGAAGCGCTGCATCAGCAAGGGTGTTAACGTGTTCGAAACGAACATCGCACCGGTGATCGTAAACGGCACAAAAGCTGCCGCAGTGGCTGAGCCGGTCAATTCAAAAATGGCATAGATGACGCTGACGATATATAAAATGTCGCCGGTGTTGGCAAGCGACTGCCCGGCCAGCAGCAAGTTAAAATTTCTATTCAGTTTCATGATTCTTATCCCCCAAGAGTTTAATTCGGATACTGTCTATTCAAGGGGGGATCAAATTGGACTGATGGTCATGGACGATGTTCCTTTCAGGTGAACGATAAATCTTGGGGGGGGATTTATCAGACGTTTTTGTTATATTCATTATACGCGAAAGAATTGGAAAATAAATGGTGAAAGTAGATAATGGATTTGGTAAAAAGATAAACTGATATTATATTGGATGTGCTTTGGGGAATGCTAAGAGAGCGGGGAAGTTTTAGACATTGGTTCAGGAAATATCGTGAACTTTATGGGGCATACCCTTAAGGGCGCTTATCCCATGGTTCAGTCGTTCCAATCACCGATTCGGGCTTCCCTGATAGAACGGAATCGATGACGCCTTGCGAAATTTCATCATGCGTCAGCCAGCGGGAAATCCCATTTTCTATTTTGAAGCCCAACTGGATTTGGTGATAAAAAACATGATTGGGTACTGCTGTTTTAGCTTTTATATCCTTCAAATTTGAACTGCTGCCACTCACGTGAAAAAACGCCATAGGCTGATTGGCAGGAAGCATTTCCAGCATGCAAGGAATGACGTGCGGCCCGGTTGAATGCACCCAGGCAACGACCAATTCGATTGGCCCATTCTGTTGTTGGATGGAGCGGATTTGTTCTGCCAATTCCTCGGTATTGGTGTAGTCGACTAATACCGGTGTCAGCTGCGTAGGATTCTGTTCCAGCAACTGCTGCATCTTTTCAGGATTTCTGCCGATTACAGAAACGTGAAAGCCGTTTTCTGATAACCAAACCGAAGCCTGTGAAAGCATGCCGGTTCCGCCGATGACCAATGCGTGTTTCATTCGTTTCACTCCCCATTTTTTGCTCCTAAGTCTCGCTGTTTATTATTAAATAAGTATTTTCATTATACTATAATATTCTGGAAACTAATTGGATTAAAATGGTGGAGTTGGATATAGTTAAAGATAGGCATCAAGTATTTTCTCGAAGCAATGGAGCAGAAAATTGCCCTAAAGCGATGAGGACAATTGTTTTGTTGGTAAAAGGCGCGCTATACATAGAAGAAGATGAAACGGGAGTTGAGAAGATGTTTATTGTAAATGTGGAAGGTGCAATTTATAAGGATGAAAAGTGGCTGATTGTCCGGAGAAGCGACAAAGAAGACCATGCGCCGGGTGCGCTGGCTTTAGTGGGCGGCCAAGTGGATCAGGAAGGGAACTCGACCGATATTCTGGAACGTACATTGATAAGAGAAGTCGAGGAAGAAGTGGGGATAACGGTTTCGAATCTTGCCTACGTAAATAGTTCATCATTTGTCACAGATTCCGGCATTCCAGTCGTTGATATCGTCTTCCTGTGCTCGTATGAATTCGGAGAGCCATTCGTTAAAGATCCCGACGAAGTGGCAAGCGTTGCTTGGATGAGTACGCAAGAAATTTTGGACAGCGAAGAAATTCCAAGCTTTTTGAAAGTGAATATCGGGCTTGCTGACGACTTGGTAAAAAGCAATTCAGCATCTTTTTCGTATTAATAGAGTGCTGACTAATTTCAATTAAATGAGCTTATTAGCTAGAGAAAGGTGCGTGTAGGTTATTGGAGATTTCAATACATATGCTGCAAGAAGTTGATGCTCAAGACTTATTTGATTTCGAAATTAAAAATCGCGGATTTTTTGAAAGAATGGTGCCGAGCAGAGGAGACGACTATTATATTTGGGAAAGTTTTATAAAAAGACATCAAGCATTACTCAATGAACAGCAAACTGGCCTCTCTCATTTTTACCTGATCAAAGACACTGCTGGAAAAATTGTAGGCAGAATCAATTTGGTGGATATCGATATAACACCTGGAACAGCAGAGCTTGGCTTTAGAGTAGGTGAATCCTTTGTCGGAAAAGGCATTGGAAACAAAGCATTAAGCCTGTTGCTGAACACAGATTTGGACATCAAGCGAATTACCGCAAAAACAACTACTGTAAATAAGGCTTCTCAAAAGGTGCTGCAAAATAACGGCTTTGTCCAAACGGCTATGGACAATGAAGAGTTTGAAATGAATGGCCAAAAAATGAAATTCATTCATTACCTTTGGAAGAAAAAGAATTCCACACATAAGAAACATATGACAACTATCTAAAACAGAGGGAGGCATCATATGAATAATCGAAATTGGTTTATAAGTTTCGGGTTATTAATAATCCTTATTTTTGGCGGTGGTTTTCTCATTCGTTTGATTCGGGACGGAGATTTTTATATTGCTGAGATGATCGGAAGCATCATAGGGATAATGATTTTATCCATAGGAGCTTTTTCGAAGAAGAAAAATTCAGCGGTCAAATCCTTGGATTGGCGGAGTAAATAGCGGTCTTAGCAAAAGGGTAATTTGAATAGGCTAGTATTGGATACCAATAAAAGAGAAGGGGACAATGCGTAATATAGCATCGTTCCCTCCTTTTGCTATTGAGCTTCAAAAAGACCAGAAGCTTTAGTGATCCTGATAAATCCGCCATCTTTCTTTTTCTTCTCTTCCAGGAAGAGCCTGAATTCCGTTAATTTACGAACCGTTAATTGATCTTTTAAATTGGTATGAGTAGATAGTAGATATGCGATAACCGGCTCGGCATCTGGAATTTTTAAACCGTCTGCAAACAGTTTCAGTTTCACTTTCGAGAAGTAAGGCTTTAATTGGGCTGCGCCGCTTTCCAGCCCGAATGCTTTGGCGTTATTGGCAGCAGATGAGAAATCGAGCGAAGGATCAAATTCACTGAGCAAAGTTCCAAACTCCATTAAATGCTGTTCTCCGATTGTAGCGGCATACAACTTTCCGCCAGGTTTTAAGACCCGCCGGATTTCCTGTAATCCTTTTTTTCTATTTTCTACATGATAAAGCATAAAATTGGCGGCAACGATGTCGAAACTATTATCGGGGTAAGGAATGCTTTCGATATTAATTTGCTCAAATTGAATAGCTGCCAAGTTCGTTAGTTTTCGTTGAGCATCAGCAAGCATGCCGGGAGAAAAATCGGAAAGCACCACATTCCAGCCATTAGGGATGAGTTGCTCATTTTTTGCCCAAAACGTGCCATCTCCGCAACCGAGTTCCAGGAGTTTGCTTCCGGAATCTATTTGATATTGTTCAAAAAGCCACGTAAACCAATCTTTTTTGTTCAAACTATATAACTCATGCAGTTTAATGCGGGCTTCTAAGTTCGAAGCATTGTGATATTGCTCGATCAACTCTTCCACAACAATTCCCCCTTTAAAAAGTGCTTTTTCCTGCACTCTTCCCATAATACTATAATATTCTGTAAATTAATTGGATTTAAATAAGTCAATTGGATATAGTAGAGAAAGACGGCTAATTTCCTTATTAAGTAAATTTAAAAAGAGGAAAGATGAAGGGAGAAGCGGCATGAATTTTACCTTTCAACCGATGACCCAGAAACAAAGCGAAGAAATAGCCGATTGGCAGTACGAGGGAGATTATGCTTTCTACGATATGGCTGCGGATGAAGACGATCTTCAGGAGTTTTTAAATCCTTTAGAGCAAAAGGATTCCTATTTTGCTGTCACAGAAGGCCATGAATTGATCGGGTTTTATTGTTTCAAAGAAACCGCTGCCGGAATTATAGATATCGGACTCGGCATGAAACCCGGCTTCACTGGGAAAGGTTACGGGCTGCGATTTTTTAAAGCAGGACTGGATTTCGCGATTGCTCGGTACCAGCCTGAAAAGTTTACGCTGGCAGTGGCTGCGTTCAATGAACGAGCGATTGCGGTTTATAAAAAGGCAGGTTTTCAGCCGGATGAAGTTTTTCTGCAAAAAACCAACGGCGGCCATTACAAATTCGTGAAAATGAAGTTGGCGCTAGAGCAACAGCAGACATAAAAGGAGGATAAGTAAATGGAAATTTGGGATTTGGTGGACGGTTCCCGGAACCCAATCGGGAAACTGCATACGAGAGGCGAGGAAACTTTGCCCGGGGAATACCACATTGTCGTGGAAGTTCTGACCATTAACCGGGACGGCAAAATTCTCGTGACGCAAAGAGACGCGGCAAAAACCTATCCGTTATTGTGGGAGAGCACAGGCGGCTCCGTTAATGCCGGTGAGACCAGTTTGCGAGGGGCAATCCGTGAGCTTCATGAAGAAACGGGATTATCCGTAAGAGCGGAAAATCTGTATTTTATCGGTGAAATGAAGCGCGATAATTATTTTCTGGACAGCTATGTCTGGAAAAGCGAAGAAAATATCGATCTCAGCGACTTGAATTTACAGGTTGGCGAAGTGTGCGATGCCAAATTGGTGACGTTCAAAGAGTTTGAAGAAATGAATGCCAGGGGCGAACTTGTGCCGCCCGTGTGGGATCGATGGCAATTATATGCTGAGAAGTTGGGTGAAGTCATTAAGACAACTCCTGTTACTAGCAAGTTTTAACAAGATGAATATAGGGACAAACGGAGAAAGGAGTGAAGTTGCCATAGCAAGCAATTTGGATGTATCCATTAGAAGAATGACGCAGAATGATTTTGCTGTTATGTCAGAGTGGCTAAGCACAAAAGAAGTTCTGGAATTCTATGGTGATGTCGATTCTCCGTTTACGGTAGAGCAAATAAAGCGAAAGTATGAACCGAGAATTAAAGGGGAAATTCCGGTTTCACCTTACATCGTAGAATTTAAACAAATACCAATAGGCTTTATGCAGCATTATAAGTTAAGTGGAGAAGAACAAAAAGAATTCGGTTATCCAGTAAACTTGAACGTCTATGGCATTGATCAATTTATAGGAGATCCAACATATTTTAATCAAGGAATAGGAACAATCATGGTACAGAAATTCTTGGAATATCTGGGGCAAAATACGGATGCAGATATTGTTGTGTTAGATCCAGAGCTCTCCAATACAAGAGCGATTAGATGCTACGAAAAATGCGGATTTGTTAAAGTGAAACAGATAAAAGGTGGAGTTAGCTGGTTGATGGAATATAAAGAGAGCAAGAGCCGCCTTTAATTAGAAAACTGATGATCTGCTAGAAATAATTACATATTCAAAATGGAGGCCACCACGTTGGAAAATTTCGTATTCATATTCGGTCCGCAAGCAGTGGGCAAAATGACGGTTGGCCAGGAGCTGGCGGCCATGACTGGCTTGAAACTCTTTCATAACCACATGACCATCGATTTGCTGGAGCCGCTGTTCGGCTTCACCCCGGAGATGTGGCGGCTGACGACTTCTTTTCGCTGTGACATCTTCCAGTCTTTCGCCCAAAGCGATCAATACGGAATGATTTTTACGAAAGTTTGGTATTTTGACCAACAAGAGGATTGGGATGAAATTGAAAACATATGCGATATTTTCCGTTCGCAAGGTGTGCAAATCTACTTCGTGGAATTGGAAGCGAATGTGGAGGAGCGGCTGGCACGGAATAAAACACCTCATCGCTTGGAACACAAGCCGACGAAGCGGAATGTCCTCCAGTCGGAAGCGCATTTGCTGAGCAGCCTGGAAAACAGGCGGTTGAATTCGACCGAAGGCGAAATCAAAGCGGAAAACTACCTGCGCATCAACAATACGAACATGACGCCGAAAGAAGCGGCGCTTTTCATAAAAAATGAATTCAAGTTATAAGAAAGAGATGCGAATGAAAAACTCGTGAGGATTGAAGAAGAGACGCTCATATAGGGGGGATTGCATGAATCACACCAAAAATCATGGCTTTCAATTTCTCGATTTTATTTTTACAAAAGAAGAGGATCTTCAGTTCTACTCACCGCTCGCAGGGTCTTTTGCCGTGATCAAATGTGATGGGCGAGTTCTTATTGTTTATAACAAATGGCGGCAGCAATGGGAATTGCCGGCTGGCAAAAGAGAAGGAACAGAAACGGCAAAACAATGTGCAGTCCGTGAATTGTTTGAAGAAAGCGGGCAGTTTGTGGAAAATCTGAAGTTCACGGGTTTATTGAAATTGAAACGGGTTTCGAATGGCAAGATTAAATTCAATCCCGTCTATACCGCAGCAATTGAACAATTGCAGCCATTTATCGCCAATGACGAAACCACCGAGATTAAATTATGGGATGGGGTTGAGGAAATCGGCTGCTTCGATGAAATGGATTTAAAAATTCTGGAATACATAACGGCCTGACAGGCCACTTGCTTTGGGAGAGGGGTAACGGGGATGAAGAGTTGGAACGGCGCTGCCGCTATTGTAATGGCAGAAGATCAGGTGTTGATGGTCAAAGAAAAAGAGTCCGGGGGATGGAGCATACCTTCAGGCGGCATTGAAGAGGGTGAAACTCCAGAACAGGCGTGCCTGAGAGAAGTGTGGGAAGAAACGGGATTCCGCGTCAACATCCTGAAGCCGCTTCATGTTAAACGGACAATCATCAAAAACCATGATGTGGCGCTCCATTATTTTTTATGCGAAGTCACCGAAGGGCAAATTTCTTATCACGATCCGGACGATGCGATCGAAGAGATAGCTTGGAAAACCGGCAGGGAATTGTCCGGTTTGATCCACGATTATCCGGAAGACCGCGAGTTGCTGCTTTCTTTTTATAATAAGAATTATTTGCTGCAGAGTTCTGAATAGAATTGCGGCAAACAAAAAGGACAGATAGAAGCTCGTATTTGAGCGGTTCTACCAGTCCTTTTCAAAAAGCTCCCATGACGCCGCTTCCTTAATTCAAAAAATACTCCCTGTAAATAAAGAAAGTGAAGCATACCGCAAAAAGCAGATACACGATTGAGCCGATGAAAATATAGGAACGTTCGGACACATGGGCTTGCTGCTCCATTCGAATGCCCGTTTGTCCTTGGATCGACATGTCCAAGTGGCGGCTCGCCATGCCGCCTTTCGATTTGAAAAAATAGATGAGCACCAAAGCCAAGCCGGCAATCGGTATGGCAAGATCCAGGAAAGCCAATTGCAGCACGCTGGCAGCCGCCCAATTGATGAGCGCAATAACGGTAATTGTACTTAAAACAATCAATAGTTTTTTCATACATACCTCCATTTTGTATTTTTTGAAATAAATGTTAATATCCTTCTATATGTTTATACGTTGAAACGGATATGAGGTTTCAAATAATTCTGCCAATACAAAACAAGTCTGAAAATGGCGCAGCAAAAAAGCAAGTCGGGAGAGGAGTTTCGGGTTGAATTTCACAGAGATGGACAATTCATCAAATTTGGACGGGTTCCTATCGGAAGTTATTGAAGAGACATCAAACATTGTGGAAGAAGGGATTATCGGAGTGTATGTGCATGGGTCTCTTGCAATGGGGGGATTCAATCCAAGCAAGAGCGATATCGACTTGCTCATCGTCACGGAGCAGCGGCTGGCGCTTAAAACACAACGTCGGTTGGCCAAGCTCTTTTTAGCCCATTCAAAAAAGCCGTTTCCGATTGAAATCAGTTTTTTGAACCGTTCCCAATTGCGGAATTGGCAGCATCCGACGCCGTATGATTTTCATTTCAGTGAATATTGGCGGGAGCGCTACGAGGAAGAACTGGAAAAAGGGACATCGATTTACTTGAATGATGAATTGAAATTGGACAGCGATTTGGCTGCGCACCTGACCATTGTGAACACGCGTGGCATCTGTTTAAGCGGCAGCCCGATCCACGAAACCTTTCCGGCAATTCCAACAAACGATTATGTTTCTTCCATCCTGTTCGATTATGAAGAATGCTTAGCGAACATTCAGGACCAGCCGGTTTATGGTGTTTTAAATTTGATCCGAGTGTATGGCTATTTAAAAGAAGGCGTGATCATGTCGAAGAAAGAAGCGGGCGTGTGGGGAACAACTAGCCTACCCATGGAGTTTCATCCGGTTGTTCAACAAGCAGCCAAAGCTTATGGCAATAATAGCTTGGATAGGGTGTTTGCTGAACACGATTTGATAAGATTGAGAAATTATTTGAAAAAGAAGGTAGAAGAATTGTTGGTATAGGTAGAGTAGAAAATGTTCTCATGCATTTTTACACAAAGACCCTAGTTTCTTTTATTGATGCAATTATGCTTTTGAGAGCTGTACGATTTCAAAATTGGCAATCAAGGAGGAAATCCAGTGAAAAGAAAACGGTTAGCAGCGCTTATTTCCTTTTTCTGTATCGTATTCGTTTTGTCTGCTTGTTCGTTCGGAAATTCACAAGCTTCCTGGGCCTATTCGTTTGTCGTTTGGGATGGCTTTATTTATCAAATAAGCGATGAATATGTTCAAGAAGTAGATCAAGAGATTGGAGAAGTGACGGTTTATTCCGATAGGGAAGGAACTTATTCCGGAAACTTTTCCAATGAATATGAAAAAGGCACAGCGTATTATTCAATAACGGGAATTAGCACGGACGAGGCGATTGCTGTTAAAGAAGAAGACGGCAAATATCGAAAAGCCCTCAGAGAAGGAAAATACAATAGCCAGTAATTCAGCAACACCAGCTTTTTCTTGTTTAAGGATAAATCGTTGCGCTGTCCCGAGGCAGTTTTTCGATATGCCTTAAATACGGGAGAACATCTTTCCCGTATTCCGGCAGCGCCAATCCCAGTTTTTCGGCAACCTCAATTGTCAGTTCTTCGAAAAGTGCGCACATCGCGAACAATCCAGCCCACATATTTGCATAGCTTCCATCGGGATAAGTGAGCAGCACTTTTTGCCACATTTCCTTATCCACATACTTTTCAATGTTTTTCCCGCTTTTCCCTGGAAGCGCAGTAAAGTCCGTTTCAACCCCGATGTACCAGTTCAGCATCGCCATCAGCATATCCCGCACCGGGCCATCCATCATATCCTTGGCGAGGGGGAGCTCTTGCCGCCATAAGGCTTTGGCAATATAGGTGCTGACCCACCAAAACTCATTTGCGCAGTCGCTGAACTCTTGCTGTCCGGGTTCAACAATTCGGAACGGATTTTCCGTATTCATCAACAACGTGCTGAGCCGGTCGTCTTTGTCCAATAAAATCTTGCGGGGCTCTTTCTTCGCTAAAGACTCTTCAATAAGCGAGACCGGCGTCAAGGTCAAGTCGATCCGGTTGCCATCTGTAAAAAGCATCAAATAAGAAAAGCTTTCCCGTTTATTCCCGGCAGG
Source organism: Planococcus sp. APC 3906 (assembly GCF_030407685.1). Classification (NCBI taxonomy): domain Bacteria; kingdom Bacillati; phylum Bacillota; class Bacilli; order Caryophanales; family Caryophanaceae; genus Planococcus; species Planococcus sp. APC 3906. The sequence continues at coordinate 25,840 of NZ_JASDCW010000017.1, forward strand.
CGGCATCACCATTGCATCCGGCATCTGCATCATGATTCTTTCTCCAAAAGAATCCACCCACGAATGATCCCCTAAAAAAGGAAGCATGTCTTCTACATAATAAATGATGTCATAATCCTGGAATGGATCCTCGGCATTTTGAAGATGAACGCGTGAGCCATTCAGTTCCACCATCCGGATATTTTCACTGTCGGCTGCTTTCCTTAAAATCAAAGACAGCATCTCTTCTTCGCTTCTCATAGCCAACCACCCCTTCGTCATTCATTGTTCCAGAATTCCTTAAACGGTACAATCATTTATCCATCGAGCTGAACAGTGAAACAGTAAATTTCCAAATAATTTATTACTGCTCCCTTAAATGTTTGAAAATTCCAATTGTAACTTGTAGAGTTATAGAAATAAGAACTTCAAAAAGGGGGATTGGATGAAGAAAAAATGGCTTCTTGTTTTTCTTCTGCTCATAGGAATCGGCATACCGTCTTATCTTTACTTAAACACATCGTCCGTGGACCGGGAAATTCTCAGTGAAATAGAATTGGATACAGTGGAGAAAATCTCCATTGTCAAATCGAATTTTCCAGTTGGCGTTTTAAATGAATTTGAGAATACCAATCGAAAAGCGATTATTGATGAGTTGAAAAAAATGAAAGTCCAGAGAACCAGGCTTTTTTCTGTTACTCGCCCAACGAATGGCGAATATGTGATTTTCCTGGATACCAATTCAAATGGCGTTTATCAAGTTCATTTATATGAAAATGACCGTATTATCAGCTTCGCTTCACCCAATAACGACATCAACTCTTCTAGAAGCTATAAGTATACTGACAGTAACTTGTATGAAATGGTATCCAAATTATTCTAATGTTTTGATTGTAAAATAGAACTTAAAAGCTCGTTAATTCCAGAACTTTACTCCAGAAAGGCTGATCCATTGCATGCATAGAATTATTGGCAGAAAAATCGAGCTGACAGAAAACACGCTGGCACATCTGGATGACTTGTATTTCTGGCGGTTTGAAGAAAAAGGACAGGAAGCGAAAAAATGGAATGGCCCCTATATTCCCGAAAAGCGCATGACAAAGGAAGAGCATCGTACATTCTGGATAAATGAAGAGGAGATTTCAGCAGGTGTGCCCGCGTCCCTGGTCATAAAAGCTGAAGGCAGCGTGATTGGCTATGTGGGCGCCTATTGGGTCGACAAGAATACAAACTGGCTCGAAACTGGCATTGTCATTTACGACAAAGAATATTGGAACGGCGGATATGGCACGGAAGCCTACAAGCTGTGGATTGATTTCCTTTTTTCTTCTACCGATTTGCACCGGCTGGGCATGTCGACGTGGTCGGGCAACGACAGGATGATGAAAGTTGCCGAACGGCTCGGGATGAGCGTGGAAGCACGCATCAGAAAAGCCCGAATGGTAGAAGGGCAATATTTTGATGCGATTAAGATGGGGATGCTGAGAGAAGAGTGGGAAAAGTAGGAGTGACCGAAACGATATTATAAGCATCGTATTTAGATCTCGTTTTTAAGGCAAGCAGCCGTGAAGACGGGATTTTTTTTTATTTTTTATACTTAGAGAAACGGAGGCAGCAAAATGATTGCACAGGGTTTATTGATAAGAGGGCAAGAGATTCTTATGGTCAAACAGCATGTTGAAAGAGGGGACATCGTCTGGAATTATCCCGGCGGCGGCATTGAAGAAGGTGAAACACCCGAGCAGGCATGCATCAGGGAAGTGAAAGAAGAAACAGGCTATGACATCGAGATAACAAGCTTGCTGATGCAATCCCCTCAAAAATATACGTTTCTAGCAGAGATTATCGCCGGGGAACTGACGGTTGATAGGACAAGCGATGTGAACGAAGATATAATCGATGCTGCCTGGGTAGCCATTACCGATGATAAAAAATTCGATCGCGTCACAAAACCAATGCTTGAATTGCTGGCGGCACAAAACGCATTTAAACAGAATTTGTTTATATAGCATGTCTCATTCTTCGAGAAGAGGTGATGTAAATGGAAATCTTGCTTTTTCTTATCATCGGCCTGATGCTGTGGTTGACCAATCATTTAGTCTTTAAATTCGCTGGAAACAATAAAAAACGGAGAATCTTGTCTGGACTCACTGTTATACTCCTGGCGCCGGTGATTTACTATCTGACTTTTGCTGTGGTCGCACCATTCGACCCGGGAGGATTCGGCACCGCCATCGTTTCATTATTATACGGAATTCTCTTTTTCTTGAATGGCCTTGTATGGATCGCAATAGGAATTTTTACAAAAGGACGCGGACCAGTCTCTTAATAGAGAACAATTCTATATAATTTGAACTAATGATTTTTAATTGTCGATATTTCGCAAAACAGCTGCGCTTGCCGCGGGCGAGCGCCAAGCCTCCTCAGTCGCTTCGCGCCTTCCGGGGTCTCAGCTGTCTCGCTATCCCGCAGGCAAGACTTACCCGAAGCTTGCGAGGGCAAGTCTTTGCGACGAAGCGCTAAGCGCTGCAGGAACAGTACGGTTTTCTCCGCTGTTTTGCTCCATATCGGGAAATCTCTTAGCGGAGGCGCGGCAAGGGGCTAGACGAAGCAGTGAGACGAGTGTTCTTCTCGGCTCATTGTGAGAGTCATGCCCAAAGCGACCGAAGCGGTGTATAAACATTAACTTCTTTAGGTCAACTTATATAGTATTAAATTATTTGCTTGATTTTAATATGACATGCAGTTGTCTTATTTGAAATGGTACAGTGGGTTCAGATAGATGAAAGAGGTGCAGAAAATGGAATATCAATGCAAATGGCCGCAAGGCAGTGACATGATGCAGGCTTACCATGATGAAGAATGGTGCAGGCCAAGCCGGGACGACCGCTATATCTTTGAATTGCTGTCGCTGGAAGGGGCGCAAGCGGGATTGTCATGGAGCATCGTTCTCGCAAAACGCGAAGGGTATAAGCGAGCTTTCCATGATTTTGATCTGGAATACTGCGCCAATTTGACGGATGAGGACCTGATTTATATCAAAGACAATTTTGACGTCATCAAACATTTAGCGAAGCTGCAATCCGTTCGCAGCAATGCAAACGCCGCCTTGAAAATCCAACAAGAGTTTGGGAGCTTGTCCAATTTCCTATGGCAGTTTACAGAATCCAAACCGATTATCAACAGCTGGGAAAGGGACGATCAAATTCCGGCGCAATCACCTTTATCTGTGGAGATCAGCAAAGCATTGAAAAAGCGGGGCTTTAAATTCATTGGACCGGTCACTGCCTATTCTTTCTTGCAAGCGATCGGCATGGTGGATGACCATATCCGCACATGCCATTTTCATACAGGGAATTTGTGAAGAACACAGGGGATAGATAAAAAAATCTGAGCTATGATGATATTTCTTTTAAGCCGTTTTAGGTGCTGGATTGTCGGGTATTTTACTAAATGTACAGACAACATAAATAAGCACGTTTCTATTATAGGGAGGCTATCATGGAATATATCAATTTAGGGAAATCAGGCTTGCGTGTGCCGAAGTATATACTTGGAACGGTCCCATTCAGCGGGACAAATGGCTTTGAAGCAGCCGGCGACATCAAAGAAGACCAAGCACGCCGGATGGTCGATCTCGCTCTTGAAGCAGGCATTAATATGTTCGATACCGCAAACCTCTATTCAAAAGGGGATGCCGAACGTGTATTGGGATCAGCGATAAAGGGACGCCGGGCCGACGTGCTGTTGACGTCGAAAACTGGATTCCATCTTGGCGATAATCCGAACGCACGCGGAGCTTCACGCAATAACATCCTGACATCCATCGACCAATCGCTGGAGCGGCTTGGGACGGATTACCTCGATGTGTATTTTGTGCATTTATGGGATGGCCGCACGCCAATCGAAGAAACCGTGGAAACGATGACAAGCTTGGTGAAGTCGGGGAAAATACGCCATTGGGGCGTTTCGAATTATAGCGCATGGGCAATGGCAAGAACTTTTTCCATCGCAGAACGTGACGGTTTTATTCCGCCGATCACCCAGCAGATTTATTACACGCCGGAAGCGCGTGAAGCGGAATATGAATTGCTGCCGGCAGGAACTGAGCTCGGTGTAGGCTCGATGATCTGGAGTCCGCTCGGCGAAGGTTTGCTGAACGGCAAGATCGGGCGCGGGAAAAAAGCGCCTGACAATACGCGCCAAGGTGCCGGTTGGCCAGAGCCTTGGATTCAGGAGCAGGATCGCCTTTTTGATGTGATTGATGCGCTTGAAGAAGTGGCAGCAAACCACAATGCATCGGTGCCGCAGATTGCTTACGCATGGGTGCGTGACCGTCCGAACGTCGGGCCGATTGTCATCGCAGCCCGCAACGAAGAGCAGCTGAAGGAAAATATCGCATCATTCGATATTAAACTCAGCCAGGAGGAGCATGACCTCATCGAAAAAACGGCGCGGCCTGCACCGCTCTATCCACATTGGCACCGTGCGATGAGTTCGTTTGAAATGGGGAGCCCGTCTGAAATGCCTTATTTGAAAAGCTTTAAACAAACACTGGGAATCGAAGACTGAACGAGTAGCTTTCCAGCCTGTCTTTTAGCCGCATATTAAATCGCCCTTTTGTTATGGTGCTGCCAAAGCGTCCATTTACAAATATGGGGCGATTTTTTTAAGCCGCCTGCTTATGCGGATAGCAGTGCATGTAAGCGGCATCATCCGCCGGAAATGGCTTTGGGCGGTTTGACAAGCGCTTTGATGTTCCGTAACATGAACAATTGTGATAAAAATCAGGAGGTGTACTATATGAAGAAAGTAACAAATGTATTCTGGATTGCATTGGGCCTTGTCATTTTGGCTGTAGCCTACGGCGCGATTGCTCCAGGAAGTTTTGCAGAAGTTACCGGGAATATAGAAGGATTCCTGACAACTTCGTTCGGCTGGTATTATTTATTGATCGTTTCGCTTATGGTCTTGTTCTGCCTGTTCTTCTTGATCAGTCCAATGGGGCAGATCCGTTTGGGGAAAGACACGGACAAACCGGAATTTTCGTTCGGCTCATGGATTGCGATGCTGTTTTCAGCAGGCATGGGGATCGGACTCGTTTTCTGGGGAGCGGCTGAACCGCTGTCCCATTTTGCAATTGACCCAGCCACGGCTGAACCAGGGTCAGCAGAAGCGTTCAAAGAATCAATGCGTTTCACTTTTTTCCACTGGGGTATCCATGCTTGGGCAATTTACGCGGTTGTCGCGTTGTCGCTAGCGTATTTCCAGTTCCGAAAAGGCGAACCCGGATTAATCTCCGCCACATTGAAACCGATTTTCGGCAATAAGATGAACGGACCGCTTGGTGTAGCTGTCGATGTTATTGCGGTATTCGCAACAGCGGTCGGCGTAGCAACTACGCTTGGCTTCGGGACTGTGCAGATCAATGAAGGCTTATCTTTCTTGATCCCTAGTGTTCCAAGTGACAACTTTACTGTTCAGCTGATCATCATTGCTGTTATTACCGTATTGTTCATGATTTCGGCATGGAGCGGTTTGAGCAAAGGAATCAAGTATTTGTCAAACGCCAATATGGTACTGGCGATTGCGCTGCTTGCTTTGGTTCTCATTCTCGGACCAACTTTACTGATTTTAAATACGTTCACGGATTCCTTGGGGGCATACTTCCAAAATCTAATGGGCATGAGTTTCCGCGCAGCACCGATTGATGGAGAGAACCGGGCATGGATTGATGGCTGGACCATCTTCTACTGGGCTTGGTGGATTTCATGGTCACCATTCGTCGGGATTTTCATCGCCCGCATTTCAAGAGGGCGCACAATCCGCCAATTCCTTGTTGGTGTATTATTGATCCCAACGGTAATCAGTTTTATCTGGTTCGCGGCTTTCGGTTCGACTGCGATGGACGTGCAAAATAGCGGTGTCGATCTGACGGGTCTGCTGACGTCGGAAGTGCTCTTCGGGGTCTTCAATGAACTGCCGATGGGCATCATCTTGTCGATCATTGCTGTTATGCTGATTACAACATTCTTCATCACATCTGCAGACTCGGCGACATTCGTCTTGGGCATGCAATCAACGAATGGTTCGTTGAATCCAGCAAATTCGATCAAATTGACATGGGGAATTGCCCAGTCACTGATTGCGGTGATTCTTCTTTCTGCAGGCGGCTTGGATGCCTTGCAGACTGCGTTGATCATCGCCGCATTCCCATTCTCGTTCATCATGCTGATGATGATGGCATCATTCTACAAAGCTGTTACTTTGGATTACAAAGCAACGAAACGAAAACGCTAAAACGAAAACCGCCGCTTCGGCGGTTTTTTGCTTTTTAAGCGTGTATAATAGAGAAAGTGTTTTTAACGAATGGAGGAAATTTTGTGAATGAAAAACCGCATGTTTTATTAGTCGACGGTATGGCGCTGCTGTTCCGCTCCTTTTTTGCAACATCGGCAGTCGGGCAGTATTTCCGGACTTCAGAAGGCCTTGCAACGAATGCAGTACAAGGCTTTGCCCGCCACGTGCTGGCCGCGAAAACGATGATGAAGCCGACCCATATGGCCGTATGCTGGGACATGGGCGCGCATACATTCCGCACTGATATGTTCGAGGGCTATAAATCGAACCGCCCGGCGCCGCCGGATGATATGCTGCACCAATTCGATTTGGCGAAGAAAGTCTCCGAGCAGCTCGGCTGGATGAATTACGGCGAGAAGGGAATCGAAGCGGATGATTTTATCGGCTCGTTCACGAAGCAATGGGAAGGGCAGGCCCGCTTTACTGTCATCACGGGGGACAAGGACATGCTGCAATTGCTGAATCCGTCTGTCGAGATCGCGTTCATGAAAAAAGGCTTCCATGTGTATGATGTCTACACGGAAAGCCGTTTCCAAGAAGAATATGGCATCGAGCCAGGCCAATTCGCTGACGTCAAAGCGTTTATGGGAGACGCCAGCGACGGCTATCCGGGCGTAAAAGGAATCGGTCCAAAAACGGCGCTGCAGCTGATTCAGAAATACGAATCGGTGAGCGGTGTGTTGAACGCCATTGACGAATTAAAATCGGCCCAAAAGAAAAAGATAGAAGAGCATAAGGATATGCTGCTTCTATCTAAGGAATTGGCGGTCATCAAATGCGATATCCCGCTTGATGTGTCGCTGGATGAAATTACCGTACCGAATTACACGAACGACCACGTTGAGCTCTTTGACGGCCAGGAACTGAAATTGCTGGCTCGGCAATTGGAGAAAAGCCTGCTGCCGGTTAATCCATTTGAGTAGGAACGATCTTGACGAACGTCAAAAACTTTTTATTTTTTTCATAAGAAACTGCCTGCATTCTGCTGGGGCGGTTTCTTTTTCCGTTATCGTGGAAATAGAGGATCAAATCATCTTCCCGCTCCTCGAAGCCGATTAGTGGAACCCAATGATAATTGAAAAGCGGTTTTGAAAACCAATTGAACGAAAACCAGCGGTCAAACTTCATCGCAAGCGGCCGACCAGCTGCCAATTCTTTTTTCGCTTCATCGACCGAACGGATTTTTTCAATGCGGTAACGGCCGGCGGTCAATTTCTTGAACTTTCGGACGAGTCGCCAAGTGAACAATCCGATGCGCGTCGTGCCGAGCGCGCCGTAAAGCTCGCCGGCGTCCCACTCTTTTTTTTCGTGGTGGCGGAGAATGGCTGCCGCCGTGACAGGTCCGCAAGCGGAGCCTTGCCATTTCGCATCAATTGCCGGGTCATATTGCGACATGCCGTTAAAAGGGATGAGGATTTTCATCAGCGCAGCCTCCAGCAGGTAATAATAGATGCTCTCTTTATAGAGAAGAGAGGCTTCGTTCTGTTTCAGTCAGCAAGTTTTTCAAAGCCGCCCTGAATGTCGTATACACTTCAAGTTCTACTTGAATGCCCGCGTGGACAATTTCCCGTACAAAACGCGGATTGAAGCCAACGTAAATCGGGCGCAGGCCCATCAATTTCAACGCACTGTTCAGTTGCGACAATTCAGTTGCCAGTTCGTTGTAATCGAACGTCTCCACGTCTTCCATGCGGACGCCAGTGAAGTCAAAAATCACACGCTCGGTCTCGCGGTGTTTCTCGGCATATTCCAACACTTTCGAGCGGATCGTTTCAAAGCGGTCCCTGAAAATGAATCCGGCGATCGGCACCAATATCGTATTCGGCACGATCGAAGGGATGATCGGTGCAGACATATTGTGGATGACTTTCTCGTAATGCGCGACCAATTCTTTTAATTCTTGAATTTCTTTAGCTTGTTCCATGGGACACCTCAATTATTATGATTACTTCTATTATATCCTAAATACAGCCAACTGCTACAGTATACGAAAATCATGAGAAAAGGTTTCGGAACGGTGAGTTCCGAAACCTTTTACGGTGAAGAAGTTCCTTAAAAGTTCTTTTCATTTCGCTTCAGGCGGACGCTTTCCGCGCTGAGAAAAACGTTGCTCCTGCAGCGCTCTGCGCTTCGTCGCAAACAAGTTGGCCAAAATCCTTTTGCCAACTTGTTCACCGCCTTCTGCTTCATTCAAAGGTGAATCTTAGTATCGAATGATTTCTTTTATCTTAGAATTTATTTAAAAATATCTTCATATTTTAGTTGTCCTTAGATATGGAGCAAAACAGCGGAGACGCCTGCGGGAAAGCGAGACAGCCGAGACCCCGCAAGGCGCAAAAGCGCCTGAGGAGGCTTGGCGCTCGCCCGCGGCAAGCGTAGCTGTTTTGCGGAATATCGGGATACTCACTAATCTCAAATACCGCTAATGTAGTAAGCTTCTATTTTTCCTGGCTGGACAAGAAGTCTGTCACAGACTCAGGGGATTTGGCGTTTGCGCTGTGAAGGTGGGCTGTTTTTTCGCCGTTTTTGAAAATCAGCAAGCTCGGGATACCCATGACGTCGTATTTGTCAGCGAGCTCAGGAAGCTCGTCGCGGTTTATATCAAACCATTTATATTGGTTGAATTCTTCGATGATCGGGTCGATGAACATATCCATGCGCGTGCAGTCAGGGCACCAGCCAGCTTGGAATTTGACAATGACCGGCTCCGTGCCACCGATGACTTCATTGAATTGCTCGTTCGTAGTAATGGGTTTCATAAAATCTCCTCCTAATTAATCTTTAATCAGTGTACCTTGCGGAATGGCTTTCGAAAAGAAATTAATCTCCGTGGCAGGAAATTTTTAACGATTAAATATTGCGAAAATATGAAATATAATTTAAACTAAGGACATAGAGAACGTTCTATTTTTTTTACTTAAAAAATGAATGAGGATTCATTCAAAAAATACTGGGAGGGTTTTCGAGTGGCATACCAAATTAAAAGAGCAGCCGTCATCGGTTCCGGCGTCATGGGATCGGGCATAGCGGCACACCTTGCAAATATCGGAATTCCGGTTTTATTGCTGGATATTGTTCCGCGTGAATTATCAACAGAAGAACAAGCAAAGGGCCTGACGTTGGAAGATCGCCAAGTGCGAAGCCGCATTGCTGCGACAGCAGTTCAGAAATTGCTGAAACAGAAACCGGCGCCGTTGGCAGCGAAAAAGAACCTGCAGCTGATCACGCCAGGAAATCTGGAAGATGATTTGGATAAATTGAAAGACGTCGACTGGATCATTGAAGTCATTGTCGAAAACCTGGATGTCAAAAAATCATTGTACGAAAAATTGGATGCCGTCAGAAAGCCTGGCACAATCATTTCATCCAATACTTCCGGCATCAGCATCAACGCGATGGCGGAAGGCCGCTCGGAAGACTTCGGCAAGCATTTCCTCGGCACACATTTTTTCAATCCGCCGCGCTATTTGAAATTGCTTGAAGTGATTCCGGCCCAAACGACATCGCCGGAAGTGCTCGAATTCATGAAAGAATTCGGTGAAGACCGTTTAGGCAAAGGTGTGGTCGAAGCAAAAGATACACCGAACTTCATTGCCAACCGCATTGGGACATACGGATTGCTGGTAGCGGTGCGCGAGATGCAGAACCGTGGGTATTCGATCGGTGAAGTGGATTCGGTGACTGGGCCATTGATCGGCCGTCCGAAATCAGCAACTTTCCGCACCTTGGACGTAGTCGGGCTTGATACATTCATGCACGTTGCGAAAAATGTTTACGACCAAACGAACGGTGAAGAACAGCTAGTATTCGAAGCACCTGCTTTTATGAAGCAAATGGTGGAGAACGGCTGGCTCGGCGCGAAGTCGGGGCAAGGCTTCTTTTTGAAAAAAGACAAAGAAATTCTGGAGCTTGATCCGGAAACGATGGAATACCGTGCAGCCGGAAATTTGAAAACGCCTTCACAGGAAATGGCGAAGCAGCAAAAAGGCTTGAACGCAAAAGTGAAGACGCTTGTTTATGCAAATGACCGCACCGGCGAATTGCTGTGGAACTTGCTGGCTCCGACATTGCGATATTCCGCTCAATTGCATGGCGAAATCGCTGATGACATCGTTGCCATCGACAACGCTATGAAATGGGGATTCGGCTGGGAACAAGGGCCGTTTGAAATATGGGACGCTATCGGGGTGCGCCAATCGGCCGCTAAGATGGCCGAAGAAGGGCATGTGATTCCAGCGTTCGCGCAAAGCTTGCTCGACAGCGGCAATGAGAGCTTCTATAAAGAAGTGGATGGCGACCTTCATTTCTTCAATGGCTCAGATTACACGGCAGTGCCGGTCAATAGCAAAGTGATCGACTTGAAGCGCTTTAAGAAAAAGCACGGTGTCCTGAAGTCGAATTCAGGCGCTAGCTTGATCGACATCGGCGATGGCATTCTGCTGCTTGAGTTCCATTCACGTTCGAACGCAATCGGCCTGGATATCATGCAGATGATCAATTACGCAGTCGATGAAGTCGAGAAAAACCATAAGGGGCTCGTCATCGGCAACCAAGGCAAGAACTTCTGTGTCGGCGCAAACTTGGGAATGATTTTAATGGAAGCTCAGGACGACAATATTTTCGAACTGGACTTTACGATCAAAACATTCCAAAACGCGTTGATGAAAATCAAATACAGCTCGAAACCGGTCGTCGTCGCACCATTCGGCATGACGCTCGGAGGCGGAGCCGAAGTGGCGCTGCACGCTGCGCATATCCAAGCTTCGATGGAAACGTATATGGGTCTTGTGGAAGCAGGCGTCGGGCTGATCCCTGGCGGCGGCGGAAACAAAGAGTTATACATCAAGCATTTGAAAGGCTTGCCGCATGGCGTGACATTCGATTACCAAAACGTTGCAAGCAAGGTATTCGAAGCGATAGCGATGGCGAAAGTGTCGACATCTGCTGAAGAAGCGCGCGACACCAACTTCTTGAACTTTACAGACGGCATCAGCGTCAACAGCGATCACTTGATCCATGACGCCAAACAAGCCGCTCTTAATTTATATGAAAATGGCTACCAGGCGCCAGTACGCGACAAAGTACCTGTCACCGGCGAACCAGGTTACGCAACGCTCTTGTTGGGCGCTGAAGGCATGCATATCTCAGGCTATATTTCCGAATACGATTTAAAGATTGCTAAAAAATTGGCCCATGTCTTATCAGGCGGGAAATTGCCTTACGGTACTTTAGTCGATGAGCAATACCTGCTCGATTTGGAGCGCGAAGCGTTCTTAAGCTTAGTGGCAAAACCGAAAACACAGCAGCGGATGCAGCATATGCTCGTTAAAGGCAAACCGCTCCGGAACTAATAGCTCGATATTAAAGGAGGAAAAAGAAATGCGCGAAGCAGTAATCGTGGCCGGAGCAAGAACACCGGTCGGAAAAGCGACAAAAGGTTCTCTAGCGACTGTGCGGCCGGATGATTTCGGCGCATTGGTTGTAAGGGAAGCATTGAACCGGGCAGGATATGACGGTCCGATCGATGATTTAATCATGGGCTGTGCAATGCCGGAAGCGGAACAAGGCATGAACATCGCCCGCAACATCGGTGCATTGGCCGGCTTGCCGGATACAACACCGGCAGTAACAGTCAACCGTTTTTGTTCGTCAGGCCTCCAGTCGATCGCATACGCAGCGGAGAAAATCATGGTTGGCTCGGCTGAAGCGGTCATCGCCGGCGGAGTGGAATCGATGAGCATGGTACCGATGATGGGCAACGTCATCCGCCCCAATGCAAAATTGGCGGAAACGGCGCCTCAGTATTATATGAGCATGGGCCATACGGCAGAACAAGTGGCAACCCAATACGGCGTCAGCCGAGAAGACCAGGACGCATTTGCCGTCCGTTCGCATGAGCGGGCGGGTGCCGCAATCGCAGCTGGGAAATTCGATGATGAAGTTGTGCCGGTTGAAGTGACCAAACGATTTGTTGATGAAAACAATAAATACCAGGAAAAAACGTTCATGTTCAAAATGGATGAAGGCGTACGCCATGGCACGAACGTCGGCGGTTTATCGAAATTGCGTGCAGCCTTTTCTGCCCGCGGTTCGGTAACAGCTGGGAACTCGTCGCAAACATCAGATGGCGCAGGCGCGCTATTGGTGATGGACCGTGAAAAAGCGGAAGCGCTTGGGCTTAAGCCTTTGGCTAAATTCCGCTCATTTGCAACAGGCGGCGTGCCGCCGGAAGTTATGGGTATCGGGCCGATCGTGGCAATTCCGAAAGCGTTAAAATTGGCTGGCTTGTCAATCAGCGACATCGACGTCTGGGAATTGAATGAAGCCTTCGCTTCGCAATCGCTGGCGGTTGTCCGCAACCTCGGCATCGATATCGATAAAGTGAATTTCAACGGCGGAGCAATTGCCCTTGGGCATCCGCTGGGTGCAACAGGATCCATTTTGACGATCCGCATGATGAGTGAATTGAAGCGCCAAGGCAAGCAATTCGGTGTGGTAACAATGTGCATCGGCGGCGGAATGGGCGCAGCAGGCGTCTTTGAAATGCTATAGGATCTTTAATTTCATGAATAAAAACTAGGAGGAATTCACAATGGAACAAGAAAAAACATTGATCAAAGGCGGCAGTTTCTTAATCGAAGAGGCAGACCTTTCACGCGTCTTCACACCGGAAGATTTTACAGAAGAACATAAAATGATTGCCAAAACGACCGAGGATTACGTCAACACAGAAGTAATGCCTGTCGTGGAAAAATTGGAAAACCACGAATTCGAACATTCCGTGCGCTTGCTGAAATCAGCTGGCGACCTTGGTCTTCTAGGAGCAGACGTTCCAGAACAATACGGCGGTCTTGGGTTAGATAAAATCGCATCAGCATTGATCGCTGAAAAAATGTCGAAAGCCGGCGGATTCTCGATCACGCACGGCGCACACGTCGGCATCGGTTCATTGCCAATCGTTTTGTTCGGCAACGAGCAGCAAAAACAGCAATATTTACCGCGCTTGGCGACTGGCGAAATGATCGCTGCTTATGCATTGACTGAGCCGAGTTCAGGGTCAGATGCATTGGGTGCGAAAACGACAGCTCGCTTGAACGAAGCTGGCACGCATTATGTATTGAACGGTGAAAAGCAATGGATCACCAACGCTGGTTTTGCTGACGTTTTCGTGGTTTATGCGAAAATTGATGGCGACAAATTCTCAGCGTTCATCGTTGAACGTGCATATGATGGCGTTTCAGTCGGGCCGGAAGAAAAGAAAATGGGCATCAAATCTTCATCGACTCGTACATTGATCTTGGAAGACGCGCAAGTGCCTGTGGAAAACCTATTGGGTGAAGCTGGGCGTGGGCACATCATTGCGTTTAACATCCTGAACATCGGGCGCTACAAATTGGGCGTTGGCACAATCGGAGCTTCGAAGCGCGCGATGGAAATCACGATTCCGTATACGAACCAGCGCCAGCAGTTCAAGACACCGATTTCATCATTCAACTTGACGCGCGAGAAATTGGCGACGATGGCTTCACACCTATATGCAGTGGAAAGTTCGGTTTACCGCACAGTCGGTTTGTTCGAAGACCGCATGAGCGAGTTCACGGATGAGCAGCAGGCTGACGGCAAATTGGTTGCTGACTCAATCGCTGAGTTCGCAGTTGAATGTTCGTTGAATAAATTCTTCGGTACAGAAACGCTTGATTATATCGTTGATGAAGGCGTTCAGCTTCACGGCGGCTACGGCTTTATGCAGGAATACGAAATCGAACGCATTTACCGTGACTCGCGCATCAACCGTATTTTTGAAGGAACAAACGAAATCAACCGTTTGCTGGTTCCTGGTACGTTATTGCGCAAAGCGATGAAAGGCGAACTTCCGTTGCTGCAGCACGCACAGAAATTGCAAGAAGAATTGCTCATGATGATGCCGGAAGAAGTCGGCACAGAAGCTTTGGTGCAGGAAAAATACCTGGTCCGCAACGCGAAGAAAATCGCCTTGCTGGCAATTGGCTTAGCGGCGCAGACGTACGGCACGAAATTGGAGCAGGAGCAGGAAGTTCTCGTGAACATCGCTGACATCGTCAGCAATGTATTCGCAATGGAATCTGTCGTTCTCCGCACCGAAAAAGCGATCGCTGCATCAGGCGAAGAAAAAGCACAGCAGAAATTGCTGTATACGCAAATTTATTGCCAAGAAGCATTCGATAAGATCGAGAAAGACGCGAAAGAAACATTGATCGCAGCAATCGAAGGCGACAACCAGCGCATGATGCTTTCAGCATTGCGCAAACTGACGCGTTCGACTCCGTACAACGTCATCGCGAAGAAACGCGAAGCGGCTGTTAAATTGATCGAAGCAGAAAAATACGTGGTGTAACAGGGACCAACAGGCTCATTCGGTGAGCCTGGTACGAAAAAGGGATTGGGCAGGGGGCCTAATCCCTTTTTTGCGTTAACCGGAAGGTACAGGCGAAGGGAGTATTTTACATCGACGCAGCGCCGGCGATTTGGTAAGCTTGGAAAAAAAGGAGGTTTTTTCTTGATTACTTATTACGCGTATCCGAAATGCACAACTTGCCGAAAAGCGAAGAAATGGCTTGACGATCAAGGGGTTGAATACAACGAAATCAATATCGCGGAAGCACCGCCTTCTAAAGAGCAGCTTAGCGAAATTTATGCAGCGAGCGGAGTCGACTTGAAGAAGTTTTTCAACACGAGCGGCATGAAATACCGGGAGCTTGGGCTAAAAGACAAATTAGCTGATATGGCAGAAGAAGAACAGCTCGAATTGCTGGCTTCCGACGGCATGCTCATCAAACGCCCATTGGCTTATGGCGACGGAAAAGTGACGCTTGGATTCAAAGAACAGGACTTTGAAGCGAGCTGGAGATAGAGCAATTGATTTCTTGTATTTCCGATTTGTTTATGTCAAACTTAGATATGAGTAAACTACATAATATGGAGGGTTTTCGATGAGCACACCACTAGAACTTCGTTATTCAAAAGAGCATGAATGGGTCAAGGTAGAAGGCGCGACAGCACGGATCGGCATTACTGATTTTGCACAAGCTGAACTTGGAGATATCGTTTTTGTTGAATTGCCGCAAGTTGGCGACGAACTGAAAAAAGACCAGCCTTTCGGCAGTGTCGAGTCTGTTAAAACTGTTTCTGAACTTTACGCTCCAGTCAGCGGTAAAGTGGTAGAAGTGAACAGTGAGCTTGAAGACAGCCCGGAATTTGTTAACGAATCCCCTTACGAAAATGCGTGGATGGTGGTAATCGAATCCCCTAGCGAAGCTGAATTGGGCGAATTGATGACAGCTGAGCAATACAAAGAAATGATCAACGAGTAATGAAAAGCGCCTATGTGGCGCTTTTTTTATACACAAATGTGGATATCTATATGATATTTTCTAATATCGCGATATTCCGCAAAACAGCTCCGCTTGCCGCGGGCGAGCGCCAAGCCTCTTCAGCCCGCTAGCGCGTGCTTCCCGGGTCTCGGCTGTCTCGCTTTCCCGCATGCGTCTCCGCTGTTTTGCTCCATATCGAGAGATCTCTTAGCGACAAGCTTGCACAGAAGCAGTTCCCTTTCATGTCTAGAAGTTAGCGCAGCACTACACGAGCAGTAAGGTTTTCTCTGCTGTTTTGCTTCATTTCAAGAGATATTTTAGCGGAGGCGCGTCCAAGGGCTAGGCGAAGCAATGAGACGAGTGCTTTTCTCGGCTCATAGCGAGAGCCATGCCCAAAGCGACCGAAGCGGTGTATAAACTTTAACTTTGATTGTTCAACTTATCTAGCGAGGTGTTGCATGATGGAAAAAGTGATTTTGGTGGAAGGAATCAGCGACAAAGCGAGAATAGCGCCGCTTATTGCAGAACCCGTGACGATTCTTTGCACAAATGGTACAGTAAGTGCAACAAGGCTTGAAGAATTGCTGCTGCCGTTTGAAGAAATGGATATCATCATTTTGGTGGATGCGGATAAATCAGGCGAGAAGCTGCGCAAACTGGTGAAGCGCGAGTTTCCGGAAGCCCGCCATTTCTATATCAACCCGAGCTACAAAGAAGTAGCTGCTACACCTATTCGCATATTGATGGATATATTGATATCGGCAAACGTTCAAGTCAATAAGTTTATAGCTGAAGGATGAATTTGCATGAAAGAATGGACACATAAAGAATGGCTGAAAGAAAAAAATACAAACGACGTGGCTGCCTACTACCTGTATGCGCCGATGTGCGGCACTTGCCAGATTGCTTCGAAAATGCTGGATGTCGTGCAGGAACTGGTGCCTGATTTGCCAATGGGCAAAGCCAACTTGAATTATGTACAGGAAATCGCTTCGCTGTACCAAGTGGAAAGCGTTCCGTGCCTGCTCATCACACAGAACGGACAGCTGAAAGAAAAGATTTACGCGTTCCAATCCGTACCTTATCTATATGGAAAGTTGAAATCAGTTGACGTATAAAACCAAGCGTGGTAAATTAAATTTCTGAAATTAATTAAATATCGTTACTCTTATTAAGAGTGGTGGAGGGAAGTGCCCTATGAAGCCCGGCAACCGTCATGAAAATGAAATGGTGCCAAGTCACGCGAAGCTGAAACTTCGGGAAATGAGAGATCGGTTCAACTTTTACAGTTACCCTTCTGCTCATTTCTGCGCAGAAGGGTTTTTATTTTTGGATTAGGAGTGTTTGGGAAATGATTGAACTTAAAAAGTTATCGAAAGTGTTCGATACGGGCAAAGGCTCGTTGACAGCGGTCGATGGAGTGGAACTGGACATCGCGCCAGGCGAGATTTTCGGAATCATCGGCTATAGTGGAGCGGGCAAGAGTACGCTCATCCGCCTATTGAACGGTTTGGAAAAGCCGACGTCGGGATCAGTCGTCATCAATGGCCAGGACATTACAGCGATCAACAGCAAAGACTTGCGCAAAGCACGCCAGAAAGTCAGCATGATTTTCCAGCATTTCAATTTGCTGTGGTCGCGCACCGTCAAAGAGAATATCGAATTTCCGCTTGAAATTGCAGGAGTGCCGAAAGAAAAACGTGCTGAGCGTGTCTTGGAACTTGTGGAACTCGTTGGCCTCGCTGGAAGAGAGAATGCGTATCCTTCGCAGCTATCCGGAGGGCAAAAGCAACGCGTCGGCATTGCCCGCGCTTTAGCGAACAACCCGGAAGTGCTGCTATGTGATGAAGCCACTTCTGCATTGGATCCCCAGACGACGGATTCAATCCTGGATTTGCTGGTCGATATCAACAAAAGGCTCGGATTGACAATTGTGCTGATCACGCATGAAATGCACGTCATCCGCAAAATCTGCCACCGCGTCGCCGTAATGGAAGGCGGGCGCATCGTCGAATTGGGCGATGTACTGAACGTTTTCCAGGCGCCAAAGGAAAACATCACGAAACGCTTTGTGGCCCAGGTGACAGATACCGAAGATTCCCAGGAAACCATCAAGCATTTGCGTGAACTGTATCCGTCGGGTGTCCTCATCAAGCTGGTATTTGTCGGCGACCAGACCGAGCAGCCGATCTTAACGAAACTGATTCGCAAATACACTGTCGATATCAACATCGTGCAGGGAAATATCGCACATACGCAAAGAGGGGCTTACGGTACATTGATCTTACAAATAAAAGGCTCTCAACCTGAAATTGATGAGGCGATCGCCTTCCTCAATGCAGAAGACGTCCAAACGGAGGTGATGGCAAATGATTGAGTCATTATTCCCTAACGTCGACTGGAATGATATGTGGGAAGCGACGCTCGAAACTTTATACATGACGGCCATGTCGACATTCTTCACTTTTGTCATCGGCTTGGTGCTCGGCGTCATCCTGTTTTTGACGGCGCCGAAACAATTATGGGCCAACAGCATCGTCAATTGGCTGACCGGTGCATTCGTTAATATTTTCCGTTCAATTCCGTTCATCATCTTGATCATCTTGCTGATTCCGTTCACGAAGTATATGATCGGAACGATTCGCGGACCAAACGCCGCATTGCCAGCATTGATTATCGGCGCCGCACCATTTTACGCACGCATGGTTTTGATTGCGCTGAAGGAAATTGATAAAGGCGTTATCGAAGCCGCCCGTTCAATGGGTGCAAGCACATGGACCATCATCCGCAAAGTGCTGCTTCCGGAATCCAAACCGGCACTTATTTCCGGCATCACGGTGACAGCCATTGCTCTTGTTGGTTATACCGCAATGGCAGGCATCATCGGAGCCGGCGGCCTGGGTACCTTGGCGTTCCTTGACGGCTTCCAAAGAAGCCGCCAAGACGTCACGTTAATGGCCACAATCCTTATCTTGATCATTGTATTTGCCATCCAGTTTATCGGTGACCGTTTGACTGTCAAGTCAGACAAGCGCTAATCATAAAAAACACATAAAAAGGGAGATTGACAACATGAAGAAATTTGTAGCAGGAACAGTATTAACAGCATTTGCACTAGCAGGATGCGGAGCAGACGAAGGCGGCTCAGGAGAAGAGTCATCAACATTGAAAATTGGTGCATCCAACGTGCCGCATGCTGAAATTCTTGAACAAGCTCAACCGATCCTTGAAGAACAAGGCATCGAGCTTGAAATCGAAACATACCAAGATTACATTTTGCCGAACCAGGATTTGGAAGCTGGCGAAATTGACGCAAACTACTTCCAGCACGTCCCTTATTTGGCTTCACAAGTTGAAGAATTCGGCTACGAATTTGAAAACGCTGGTGGCATCCACATCGAACCAATTGGTGTTTATTCGCAAAAATACGACTCTTTAGAAGAACTTCCAGAGGGTGCTACTATCCTGATGAGCAGTTCAGTTGCTGATCACGGCCGTATTTTGTCTATGCTTGAAGCGCAAGGCTTGATCAAGTTGGATGAAGCTGTAGAGAAAACAACAGCAGAAGTCAGCGATATTGCGGAAAACCCTAAAAACTTGAAGTTTGAAACAGATTACGAAGCAGCAATTTTAGTGCAAATGTACGAGCAAGGCGAAGGTGACGCTGTGTTGATCAACTCCAACTACGCAATCGATGCCGGCTTGAACCCAATGGAAGATTCCATTGCCCTTGAAGATTCAGACTCGCCATACGTTAACATCATCGCAGTCCGCAAAGGCGATGAGGACAATGAAAACGTAAAAGCATTGGTTGAAGTATTGAAATCAGATGAAATCCAAGACTTTATCCTAGAAGAATGGGGCGGCTCTGTCGTACCTGTAGACTGACCAAAAAGCATCCGAGAGGGTGCTTTTTTATTTTGCAGAAATAATGAAAATATTCCGCGTTTTTTTGAATCTATTCTTTTATTTTGCCGCCTGTGATACTTTTGAATAATAATGATAATACAATTGTTCATATGGGGAGGACATAGTAATGAAGATCAAGTTCGGTTTATTGCCGAGGATCATTTTGGCCATCGCTCTGGGTGTATTGATTGGCTCATTTGCGCCGGAATGGCTCGCTCGTGTATTCGCAACATTCAATGCTATTTTCGGAAGCTTTCTTAATTTCATCGTTCCTTTGATTATTCTTGGGTTTATCGCACCCGGTATTGCAAAACTCGGCAAAGGCTCAGGGAAATTGCTCGGATTGGCTACTTTTTTTGCTTATTTCTCGACAATAATTGCAGGGATTCTCGCATTTATGGCGTCAAC
This sequence comes from Planococcus sp. APC 3906, assembly GCF_030407685.1. Classification (NCBI taxonomy): domain Bacteria; kingdom Bacillati; phylum Bacillota; class Bacilli; order Caryophanales; family Caryophanaceae; genus Planococcus; species Planococcus sp. APC 3906. Next base: position 45,846 of record NZ_JASDCW010000017.1, read on the forward strand.
GACAATTTTGCCGAATTTCATGAAAGCCGGTACGATGAGCAACATCGACGATCCGGAACATGCACTTGCTGCATCTTATCTTACTTTGGAAATGCCGCCGGTATTCGGTGTTATGTCTGCGTTGATCCTCGCATTTTTGCTTGGAATCGGCATGGCTTCAACAGGCAGCAAAACAATGGTTTCGTTCTTTGATGAATTCCAGGCGGTTATTGAAAAGACGATTTCGTATGTCATCATTCCCTTGCTGCCATTCCATATTTTCGGGATTTTCGGCAATATGGCATACGGCGGGGCAGTTGCTGAAATCCTGTCCTTGTTTGCGGTTGTATTCGTAATGATCATCATCCTTCACTGGATCATGCTCTTGCTTCAATATACGGCTGCAGGAACTTTGAATAAGAAAAATCCGTTCTTCTTGCTGAAAACGATGATGCCGGCCTACTTTACAGCGCTTGGCACCCAGTCATCTGCGGCGACGATTCCAGTTACCGTCCAGCAAGCGCGCAAGACCGGAGCCAACGAACGTGTTGTTGACTTCGCAGTGCCGCTGTTCGCAACGATTCACCTTTCCGGCAGCACAATCACAATCGTGTCTTGTGCGGTCGGTGTCATGTTATTGACTGGCGAAGTGCCGGCTTTCGGTAGCATCTTGCCGTTCATCTTGATGCTCGGCGTCACCATGATTGCTGCGCCAGGTGTGCCAGGCGGTGCTGTAATGGCAGCTATCGGATTGCTCGAGTCCATGCTCGGTTTTGACCAAACCATGATCGCGTTAATGATTGCCCTTTACCTAGCACAAGACAGCTTTGGAACTGCAACGAATGTAACGGGCGACGGTGCTTTATCGATGATCGTCGATCGCTTCACGAATGGAAAAAAAGCGGTGTAATAAAAACAATATTTCACCTATTTCGACTTTTCTCCCAAATATATACAATCAGAAAAAGCTGTGCTACTATAATTTTGATTGTAAGAAAAAGGGGGAAATATTTATGAAGAAATTATTGGTTATCGGGTTCTCAGCTGCACTTCTATTAAGTGCTTGCGGTGAAGATACAACTAGCGGGGCTACTGAAAAGTCACCAGCAACAGACGACGCTGCAAAAGAGACAGGCAATGCTAAACAGGAAATGATGCGTTTCTACATGTCAGTTCCAAATACGATCAATGCAACAGATGCAGACTTGAACGCTTTTGAAATGGCACAGACTGAAGGCACATTGCCAGAAGCTGAAGAACTTCAAACAATGAAGGATGCGGCAAAAGCTTCAGCTGAAGAAACTTCTGCAGCAGTAGAAGGAATCGAAATTCCGGAAACGCTCGAAGAACAGAAAACTGATATCGAAGCTGCACTTGCTTCTATTAAAGAGTCCTACGACATGAAAGCTGAAGAGCTGACTAAAGAAGCTTCTTTCGAAGCGGCAAATGCAAAATTCCAAGAAGCAGACGAGAAGTTCAACGCACTATTGGAAGCGCAAGAGCTTAACCCTTCAAGCATCTACAACGAAGTAAGCCAATAAAGAAAAGGCCCGGCATATATATGCTGGGCCTTTCTTGTGTTTTTTTGATCTTTTGTTGAGGAAATAGCGCAGTTGTTTTGCGGAATATCGGCTATTTATAACAGATTATTTCGTTTTGAATTTTCTGGTATTTAATAAGGCAAAAGAGCCATTTTATAGAAAATCGATATTTATGGGTTTTAACTGGAATAACAGGGGTATACTTAACAAGTAAAACAAACCGGAAAGGGATGAAACGCCATCGATTCAAATGGAATTGAACACACAGAAAAAATGGAGCAAGCCTTTAGGGATGTTCACGGATTTGGTATCAACGAATACCAAAACGACACTGACAAGATTATTGAAGTGGAACAACGGAGAGAACAGGATTATCGGCAGGGCCAACAAGTTGCCGCTCGTTTGGAACGTCAAGTACACAGAAATTCATAATAGACGAAATTGACACGGCCGGCGCCTTTAAGTGCCGGTTTTTTATTTGCTTATTTCTCATTTAGCATTTAGTTATTGAAAATGCGAATATAGGTTTGATAGGGAAAAAAACCTCTTGAAATTAGGGCAAATACAGGTTTTTAAATTGATTGCCGTTGGTTTTCAGAGCCGATTTAAAGATTTGCTACAATGGGCTATTTCATGTAAGATTAGAATGATACTAATTAAGAATGGAATTCCATTCTATATTAACTTTATGGAGGTATTTAAATGTCAACTTTGGTCATTAAAGATTTGCACGTTAAAATCGAAGATAAAGAGATTTTAAAAGGTGTAAACTTAACAATTAATACAGGTGAAATTCATGCCATCATGGGACCTAACGGAACTGGGAAGTCTACACTTGCTTCTGCTATCATGGGGCATCCGAAATATGAAGTAACATCAGGATCAGTCACTCTTGACGGAGAAGACGTTCTTGAAATGGAAGTGGACGAGCGCGCACGTGCGGGCCTTTTCCTTGGCATGCAATACCCGAGCGAAATCTCAGGCGTGACGAATGCTGACTTTATGCGTTCAGCAATCAATGCTCGACGCGAAGAAGGCGAAGAGATTTCATTGATGAAGTTCATCCGTGAGCTTGACAGCAAAATGGAGACGCTTGATATGGACCAGGAAATGGCACAGCGCTATTTGAATGAAGGTTTCTCAGGCGGCGAAAAGAAACGCAACGAAATTCTTCAGTTGATGATGATCAAACCAACATTCGCAATTTTGGATGAGATCGATTCCGGTTTGGATATCGATGCACTTAAAGTTGTTTCTGAGGGCATCAACCAGATGAAAGGCGAAAGCTTTGGCTGCTTGATCATCACTCATTACCAGCGTTTGCTGAACTACATCACGCCGGACCATGTCCATGTGATGATGCAAGGCCGTGTTGTTAAATCAGGCGGCAAAGACCTTGCGCTTAAATTGGAAGCTGAAGGCTACGACTGGATCAAAACTGAGCTTGGCATCGAAGACGAGACAGTAGGACAAGAAGCTTAATTGGAAGGGGAGACTAACGTGACGGTTGAAACAAACTTAAAAGTGACCGAGCAGGACGTGCGCTCCTTCTCGGCTTCTAAATCAGAACCAGAAGAGTTTACGAACCTGCGCGTCCAGGCGCTGGCAGCGGCAGAAGTTTTGCCTTTGCCAAAACCGGATAAAACGAAAATCACAAGCTGGAACTTCACGGAGTTTCCGGTGCATTCAACAGAAAGCTCAACGTACTCTTCATTAACTGAGCTTCCTGAAGAAGTGAAATCATTGGTTGATCTTGAACAGAAAAACCTATATATCCAACACAATAATACGCCGGCATATGCTTCTTTGTCGGAAGACTTGAAAGCGAAAGGCGTCATCTTGACTGATATTTTCACTGCAATCCGCGACCACGCGGATTTAGTGGGCAAGTATTTCATGAAAGATGCCGTTAAAGCTGAAGAGCATAAATTGACTGCATTGCACGCCGCTCTATTGAACGGTGGAGTTTTCCTTTATGTTCCTAAAAACGTTGTTGTGGAAGAGCCTGTACAGGTTATCTTCATCCATGACGATGAGAATGCGTCGTTGTTCAACCATGCATTGGTCGTAGCGGACACAAGCAGCCAAGTAACATATGTAGAAACATATATTTCGACAGTGCCGCATGCAAATGGACTGGCGAACATCGTCTCTGAAGTAATTGCAGAAGACAATGCCCAAGTCACTTATGGTGCAGTGGATGTATTGGCTGAAGGTTTCACAACCTACGTCAACCGACGCGGCGTTGCAAAACGCGACTCGCGCATCGAATGGGCACTTGGCATGATGAACGACAGCGACACGATTTCAGAAAACACGACGTTCTTAATCGGTGACAATTCTGTCGGCGATACGAAAACGGTTGTGGTCGGACGCGGTTCGCAGAAACAGAATTTCACAACGAAAGTTATCCACTGGGGCAAGAACTCAGACGGACAGATTTTAAAACACGGCGTTATGAAAGATTCAGCATCAGCCATTTTCAACGGCATCGGCAAAATCGAACACGGTGCAACCAAAGCAAACGCCGAGCAAGAATCGCGTGTATTGATGCTTAGCCCGAAAGCGCGCGGAGATGCAAACCCGATTCTTTTGATCGATGAAGACGATGTAACAGCTGGCCACGCTGCTTCAGTTGGCCGCGTGGATCCATTGCAATTGTTCTACTTGATGAGCCGAGGCATTTCAAAACAAGAAGCTGAACGTCTTGTTATTCACGGCTTCCTGGCACCGGTTGTTCGCGTGTTGCCAATCGAAGGCGTTAAAAAGCAATTGACGGAGGTTATCGAAAGGAAAGTCCGCTAATGATATCTAAAGAGATTAAAAGCTATTTTCCGATCCTGAATCAAGAAATCAACGGCCATCCGCTGGTCTACCTGGATAGCGCCGCTACTTCACAAAAGCCGGTTCAAGTAATCGAAGCATTGAAAAATTACTACGAATTCGATAACTCGAACGTCCATCGCGGCGTCCATACACTTGGCAATCGTGCTACTGAGAAATACGAAGGCGCCCGTGAAAAAGTGCGCAAATTCATCAATGCCAAATCGACAGAAGAAATCATCTTCCTGCGCGGCACAACGACAGCAATTAATTTGGTTGCTCAAAGTTATGGCCGGGCAAACGTCGAAGAAGGCGATGAAATTGTCATCACTTATATGGAGCACCATTCGAACATTATTCCCTGGCAGCAATTGGCGAAAGAACGCGGAGCTGTCCTGAAATATATTGAACTTGAAGAAGATGGAACGATTTCATTGGAACAAGTTCGCGCAGCAATCACTGACCGGACAAAAATCGTCTCCATGGTTTACGTTTCCAACGTCCTAGGCACGATGAATCCGGTAAAAGAAGTTGCGAAACTCGCTCATGAAGTCGGAGCGGTCATGGTCGTGGACGGAGCGCAAGCTGCTCCGCACCTGAAAATTGATGTCCAGGATCTGGACTGCGATTTCTTCGCGTTTTCAGGCCATAAAATGGTCGGACCGACTGGCATTGGTGTGTTATACGGCAAAAAAGCTCTTTTGAACGACATGGAACCAGTTGAATTCGGCGGCGAAATGATTGATTTTGTCGGCCTTTATGACTCTACATGGAAAGAGCTGCCGTGGAAATTCGAAGGCGGAACACCGATCATTGCCGGTGCTGTCGGCTTAGGTGCAGCCATTGATTTTCTCAATGATATCGGTTTGAATGAAATCGAAAAGCATGAGCATAAAATGGCTGCCTATGCGATGGACAAAATGAGCGGGATTGAAGGGCTAGAAATTTACGGCCCCGCAGATCCGGCAAAACGGGCAGGCATTGTCACATTCAATTTGAATGATGTCCATCCACATGATGTTGCAACAGTCTTGGATATGAGCGGAATCGCTGTACGCGCTGGCCACCATTGTGCACAGCCGCTTATGAAATGGCTGAACGTTTCAGCCACAGCCCGCGCAAGCTTCTATCTTTACAATGACGAGTCGGATATCGACCGCCTTGTAGAAGGACTGCGTTCAGCAAAGGAGTATTTCAACGATGTCTTCTAATAATTTAGACCAATTATACCGACGCGTGATTATGGATCATTATAAAACACCGCGCAATAAAGGCACGCTTGACACGAACAGTGTTAATATAGAGATGAACAACCCGACTTGCGGCGACCGCATCTTGCTGACGCTCCAAGTCGAGGATGGGATTGTCAAAGATGCGAAATTCGACGGCGAAGGCTGCTCGATTTCCATGGCATCCGCTTCAATGATGACGCAGGCTGTAAAAGGCCAACCAGTGGAAAATGCGTTAAAACTTTCGCACATCTTTTCAGACATGATGCTCGGCAAAGAGTATGATGACTCGATCGACCTGGGTGATATCGAAGCTCTTCAAGGAGTTTCGCAATTCCCAGCACGCATCAAATGCGCGACGCTTGCATGGAAAGCCATGGAAAAGGGTGTACAAAGCGAAGAAAAATCGTAACACAGAACGGAGGAACGGCGATGGCTAAGAAAATGCCAGAAATCGGCGATTATAAATATGGGTTTCATGACAAAGATGTATCGATCTTCAGATCCAAACGCGGTCTGACGGAAGAAATCGTCAGAGAAATCTCGAAAATCAAGGAAGAGCCGGAATGGATGCTCAATTCCCGCCTGAAAGCTCTTAAATTGTTTTACTCAATGCCAATGCCACAATGGGGCGGCGACTTGGGTTCATTGAACTTTGATGAAATTACGTATTACGTAAAACCATCTGAACAAAGCCAGACTTCTTGGGATGAAGTGCCTGAAGAAATCAAAGCGACGTTCGACAAACTCGGAATTCCTGAAGCGGAGCAGAAATACCTTGCAGGCGTTTCAGCACAGTATGAATCCGAAGTTGTTTACCATAACATGAAAGTTGAATTGGAAGACATGGGAATCGTCTTTAAAGATACTGGTTCTGCACTTCGTGAAAACGAAGACTTGTTCAAGGAATACTGGCAATCAGTTATTCCGGCTGCAGACAATAAATTTGCAGCTTTGAATACTGCAGTATGGTCAGGCGGATCGTTCATCTATGTCCCTAAAGACGTTAAAGTGGAATCACCGCTTCAAGCATATTTCCGAATCAACTCGGAAAACATGGGCCAATTCGAGCGTACGTTGATCATCGTTGATGAAGGCGCAAGCGTTCATTATGTAGAAGGTTGTACAGCACCGGTTTACACGACGAATTCATTGCACTCTGCTGTAGTTGAAATCATCGTGAAAAAAGACGCTTATTGCCGCTACACAACTATCCAGAACTGGGCGAACAACGTCTTCAACCTTGTAACGAAACGTGCTTTTGTTGATGCGAACGGTACAATGGAATGGATCGACGGCAACATCGGTTCTAAATTGACGATGAAATACCCAGCTATTTACTTGAAAGGCGAAGGCGCACGCGGCATGACATTGTCGATCGCAATCGCTGGCAAAGGGCAGCACCAGGATGCCGGAGCGAAAATGATCCATTTGGCTCCGAATACATCTTCATCAATCGTTTCAAAATCGATTTCGAAACAAGGCGGGAAAGTTTCCTACCGCGGAATCGTCCACTTCGGCCGCAAAGCCGACGGCGCGCGTTCGAACATCGAATGCGATACGCTGATCATGGACAACCAATCTACATCTGATACAATTCCATACAACGAAATCTTGAATGACAATGTATCTTTGGAGCATGAAGCGAAAGTTTCAAAAGTATCTGAAGAGCAATTGTTCTACTTGATGAGCCGTGGTGTTTCTGAGCAAGAAGCGACAGAAATGATCGTAATGGGCTTTATCGAACCGTTCACGAAAGAATTGCCGATGGAATATGCGGTAGAAATGAACCGTTTGATCAAGTTTGAAATGGAAGGCTCGATCGGTTAATGAATTAATGAATAGCCCTCGGTATGGTTTTGACCATGCCAAGGGCTATTTTTTTGTGAAGTTTTAGGGTGCCGAATGTAAACTCGGGGAGTTTCTGCTGGAAAAATTGCACGGTTTTACAGTCTGTTCAAAGGGTATATAAACCAAGAAGATAAAATATGGGGAGGTTTATTGCACATGAGCCAAGCATTTGATGCATTAAAGGCAAAGCTTAGCAACGCAGATCTGGCGCAAGCAAAAGACGTAATCATACAAGCTAAACAAGCTTACGATGATGGACAAATCGATGAAAATGAAAGAAACGAACTCTTGGAATCTGCAAAATCCGTCATAGGAAGCAAAGGGCTCGGTGGGCTTTTTTAAGAGGCTGAAATGAAATTTCATTTGGATAAGAGAGACTAACCTTGAGCATGCTAACGGTATGCCCAAGGTTATTTTTCTGTACAAACTGATGGAGAATCTTCCAATCATCGGTAAGGAGATGGGTGTTGAACACCAAAATAAAAGCCCGGTGCATCTGCCCCGAGCTTTTATTTTTTGATGTTTTTCAATGCCTCCCGTTTGCTGAGCGGCTGCAGTGCAGAAGCAGCAACAAAATCTCTCACCCATTCCGGATCGGTTTTGGCGTATTCCCGCAGCGCCCAACCGATGGACTTTTGGAGAAAGAACTCGGGTGAAGCGGCATGCTGTAAAACAATGCGGCTGAGCACCTCGGTATCTGTAGCTTGCTTAAACTTCAATTGATGGAGAATGGCTGCCCGGTTGGTCCACATATTATCCGCACTTGACCAGTCAAAGATGGCGGCAGTACCGGCATTTCGTTCGTGCAAAACCACGTGGCCGACAATCCGCGGCGCGATGGAATCGACGCTGTCCCACCATGACTTGCTTTCCACCAATTCGCGAAGAAAAGGGAGGTCGTGGATCGATAAATGGCTTTTCATCTTATCAAGCAGAGCGATTGCAGCGTATTGGTATTCGCGTTCCGGAAGCTTATAAAGCGTCCAGACTTCTTGCGCCAAGCAATCCGGTTCTGGAAGGCGGCATTCGGAAAACTGCTCTTTTAGCAAAGCTTTTCGCAAAGGTGTTTTAATGCCCAGGAAAGGGAACTGGTTTCTCATGTAGGCGGCCATGGGGAGGGCTAAGCTTTCATCGCGGTGCGCTTCGAATTTTTCAATAAGCTTGTTATGGTCCCACTCTGTTTTCATCTTTTACCATCTCCAATCAGCTTTTTAAAAAAGTGTAGCATATTCAATAGGTGGGAAATGAAACTATATAGGATTTTGATTAAGCTGGATGCTGTCTGCATTATATAGAAGAAATTGCTAAATAGTATTCTTTCATCCTCTATTCTGCAAATAGCTGAAAGCCAGCACATTCGATTAAGGGACGTCCTCATAAAAGACGTTCGTTTTTTTCTATGCTATCATAAAATAACAGTGAAAATGGAGGCGGGACGATGATATACGTGGGATTGACAGGCTGGGGCGACCATCCGGACGTCTACAGCCCTGATTCTAAAAAGACTGAAAAACTCATTGACTATAGTGCTCATTTCCCGATTGTCGAGCTGGATTCCTCATTCTATGCCGTTCAGCCGGCGCGCAATATCACCAAGTGGATAAACGAGACGCCAGAAGGCTTTCAGTTCGTCGTAAAAGCATACCAAGGCATGACTGGGCATTTGCGTGGGGAAAATCCTTTCGACAGCAGAGACGAAATGTTTGAAGCGTTCCGCTTATCGATCCGTCCCATGAAAGAGGCGGGAAAACTGGCGATGGTTCTGCTGCAATTTCCGCCTTGGTTTGATTGCCAGAAGGACAATGTGGAACAAATCAGGGAAATCACGGGCCAATTGCAAGAGTTCGATTTGGCGATTGAATTCCGCCACCAATCTTGGTATGCACCGGAATTCCGCGAAAAGACGCTGGAATTTTTAAAGGAAAACAATTTGATCCATACGGTGTGTGATGAACCGCAGGCCGGAGATGGCTCCGTCCCGCTAGTGGCAGCTTCTACGCGCAGCGACAAAGCGCTATTGCGTATCCACGGACGCAATGTTCATGGTTGGACAAATCCCGGGGGCGGCCAAAAATGGCGGGAAGTCCGTTATCTGTATGATTACAATGATGAAGAACTGCGTGAAATCAGCAACGCGGCTGAAACTCTTCAGAAATCTTCCGATAAAGTTTACGTCATATTCAATAATAATTCCGGCGGCCACGCTGCTGGAGATGCAAAGCAGTTTCAAAGCATGAATGGCTTGGAATTCAATGGTTTGTCTGCCAAGCAACTGGATTTATTTGAAGGAGGATTTTAATGGAGTTCGTATTACTGGCGATTGCTGGGTTATTTTCGGGCATTGTAGGAGCGCTGATAGGCCTCGGAGGCGGCGTGATTCTGGTGCCGGCGATGCTGTTCCTCGGTACCGCCGTCGCTTTCTTCCCTGATTTAAGCCCTCAGCAAATCGTCGGTCTATCTGTCATCATGATGATTTTCACCGGCTTGTCGTCTACTTTATCTTATATGAAAGTCAAGACGGTCGACTACCGGAGCGCGCTCATCTTTTTTGCGGGCAGCGCACCGGGTACAGTCGTGGGCGCCTTTGTCAATAAAGGGCTCGATTTGCCATCATTCAATTTATACTTTGGAATTCTATTGGTTTTCCTATCCTTGCTATTATTGGTTCGCGACAAATTAAAGGCCGTTTACTGGTTTGTCGAGAACGGCAAAAAGAATACGTTCACGGATTCGATGAACAAGGAATACATTTATGGCTATCCCATCTGGTTCGCGTTGTTGTTGACATTCGGCGTCGGTTTCGCTTCAGGGCTGTTCGGCATCGGCGGAGGCTCCATCATGGTGCCAGCGATGATTTTGCTATTTTTGTTCCCGCCGCATGTCGCGGTTGGTACATCGATGCTGATGGTGTTCTTATCTTCGATCATCAATTCCATCACGCATATTTCGCTGGGCAATGTGCCTTGGATTTACACACTGGCGATTGTACCTTCGGCATACATCGGCGCAAAAATAGGCGCTTCATTGAACAAAAAGATGAAATCAGAGACGCTTGTCGTCATTTTACGGATCGCATTGCTGATCCTTGGCTTGCGTTCGATTTACGAAGGATTATTCAGTTTTTAAAGAGGTGCAGAACATGGGGGAAACCATTCATATTTATCATACAAATGATCTGCATAGCCATTTTTCGCATTGGCCGGAGATCCGTGCCTTTTTGCATGAACGCAAGCGCTGGCATGAGGAAACGGGCGATACATGCCTGATTTTGGACATTGGCGACCATGTTGACCGCTCGCACCCCTTTACAGAAGGAACTGCTGGAAAGGGCAATGTGGATCTTCTGAACGATGCTGGCTATGATGCAGTGACCATCGGAAACAACGAAGGCATTACATTGTCGAAAGAAGAGCTGGACGAATTATATATTCAAGCGGATTTTGATGTGGTAGTTTCGAATCTTTTCACTGCGGATGGCCTGCGTCCAACTTGGGCAAAGCCCTCCAAGGTCATAAGGACTGCAGAAGGGCGGAAAATCGGTTTGGTGGGGGCGACTGCGGAATTCACGCCTTTTTACAAACGCCTTGGCTGGACGGTATCTGATGCAAAGCAATCAATCATCGAAGCGGCTGCAGAGTTGAAAGGGAACGTCGATTTTATCGTCTGCCTGTCGCATCTCGGCATCAGGGAAGATGAACTGTTGGCTGAAATGTGCAGCGACTTGGATATTATTCTTGGCGCGCACACCCATCATATTTTCCACGAAGGAAAAATGATCAATGGCTCGCTGCTCGGCGCTGCAGGGAAGTTCGGCATGTTCATTGGCCATATCACCATCGACCCTGATACGGGAGAGCGCGAAGCCGAGCTGATTGAAACGGCTGATTTGCGCAGCAAAGATGAAGGGTTCAACGACATGCTCATCGAGGAAGGCAAAATGCAATTGAACGAACCGGTTTTTTATAATGAAAAGGCATTGAAAGCGGAATGGTTTAAGGACTCGGAGCTTGCTGAACTTTTTGGGCAGGCAATGATCGAATATTCCGGTGCTGATTGTGCATTATTCAATGCCGGGCTATTTATGGAAGATATGCCGCTCGGTGAGATGACGCGCTATGACTTCCATAAAATGCTGCCGCATCCGATCAATTTGTGCCTGATTGAGTTAAGCGGAGCGGAGCTGAAGGAAATCTACCTGCAGTCGTTGAATGCCGAATGGCCAAAAATTGAATTGAAAGGGATGGGGTTCAGGGGAGCGGTTTTCGGCAACATGATCCGCGTCAATTTTTCATTGGTCGAACATGAGCTCTTTATTGGCGGCCGCCGCGCGCGGCATGATGAAATGTTCAATTTAATCACACTTGATATGTTCACATTCGGTTATTTCTTCCCGGAGTTGAAGCGAGCTCCAAAAACTTATTTCATGCCTGAATTTCTGCGGGATGTCTTTAGCCAATTTTTCCGTACGAAACCGGTAAGATAAGTGAAAATTCGGAGTTGACATTCATTTGATTTCATTAATATTGTGCGCTATGCTTTTAATGAATTCAATATCGATGGGTAGAGGCTGCAAGGCTTATCAGTAAGGTGCGGAAGGTTGACATGGTTGCTCGCATCCGAAAGGGAGTTTTGCCGAAGTTTCTTTTTCAGCTGTCACTGAAAAAGAGGCTGGGGGCATTCTGAAGAAGAATGTCACTGTCGTCTGTGTTTTAGCATAGATGAAGGGCTACAGGGTTGTTTGATGTTTTACCGCACAGACGAATTGTAGAAGGCTGATTGTATCCATAGGGAACAATCAGCCTTTTTTTCTTACTTTCTCTTCCATCCTATTAAAAAAGGAGGAATTTAACATGGAAAACACTATTTTTTCGATTTTACCCCCAATTGTGGCAATCGTCATGGTTCTGCTGACAAAACGAGTTCTCTTATCACTTGGTGCCGGAATTGTCGCTGCGGCGTTCATCTTGACTTCTTTCGCGCCGGTAGAGGCCGCTGCGGAAATCTTCAATTCGTTTGCCATCACATTCTGGGACGGCGGATTTAATGCGTACAACGTCTTTATCTTGCTGTTCTTGTTCTTGCTCGGAATCATCACCGCGTTTGTCAGCCTGTCAGGCGGCAGCATGGCATTTGCCGACTGGGCATCTGAGCGCATCAAAACGCGCCGAGGCGCAAAAGTGCTGACAGTCGTTCTCGGAATGGTCATTTTCATCGATGATTATTTCAATGCGCTGGCAGTTGGCCAAGTAGCGCGCCCGATTACGGACCGCTACAAAATTTCACGCGCCAAACTGGCTTATTTCATCGATTCGACAGCTGCACCTGTTTGTGTGGTTTCGCCAGTTTCCAGCTGGGGAGCGGCTATCATCGGAATCATCGCCAGCATCTTGTCGGCACAGACTTTCGTTCAGATGTCCGCACTTGAAGCGTTCATCTGGATGGCTCCGATGAATTTCTATGTGGTTGCAGCATTGGCAATCGTCTTTTTCGTCGCAGTGCGCGATGTCGATTTCGGTGCGATGAAAAAACACGAAACACGCGCTATTACCACGGGCGAATTATTCGATGCCAAGAAAACGATTCCGGGTGAGATGAAAGAAGACTTCCCGGTTCATGGCCACGGCCGTGTGACAGATCTGCTTTTGCCAATTATCTTGCTGGTTGCAGGAACGATTGGCGCAATGGTTTGGACCGGCTATCAGAATGCAGGGCAAACCTTGGATATCTGGGCAATTTTTGAAAACACGGATGTTCCGGCTTCATTGATGGCGGGTGGCTTATTGGGTGCAATTTCTTCCATCCTCTTATACGTTCGCCAATTCAAGCACAACAAAACGGCAAAAGCGTCATGGGTTGGAAAAGGCATCTTTGAAGGTGTGCGTTCAATGCTTGGGGCTGTGCTGATTTTAATCTTCGCCTGGTCGTTGAGTTATTTGATCGGCGCACTGGAAACAGGGCTGTATTTGGCTGATTTTGTAACTGAAAGCAATATGCCGATTGAGATCCTTCCTGTGCTTTTATTCGCATTAGCAGGAGTCATGGCCTTCTCGACAGGAACATCATGGGGCTCTTTCGGGATTTTGCTTCCGATTGCCGGCAATATCATGGCACAAGCCGCACCGGAATTATTGTTGCCAGCACTTGCAGCAGTTCTAGCAGGCGCTGTGTTTGGAGATCATTGTTCGCCAATCTCCGACACGACCATTCTTTCATCGACTGGGGCAGGAAGCAACCACATGGACCACGTCATGACGCAATTGCCGTATGCATTGGTATCAGCTGCTATTGCGGCTGTCGGGTATATCGTCATAGGTTTTACCGGCTCACTCCTGTGGTCGTTGCTGACAGTGATCGTCATTTTAGCAGTATTATTCATTGTCTGGTCAAAACGGACTACAATTTTAGAGAAACAAGCAAATAGCTAGTGAATTTGAAAGCAGAGATTTTAAATCTCTGCTTTTTTATTATTGCCGCAATAGTTTTTAAGAAAAAATTTCCGGAATTATCTTTACTTTAAAGGGTCCCATAGTTATACTGATTTTAGATTAGTCAATAATCTGAAAATAAACAAACTTCCTATTTTTCTGTAAGAAAAATGGGAGCAGACAAAAAAGGGGGGAAGAAAAATGGAACGTTCGCAATGGGGCACACGCGCCGGTTTTATCTTGGCGGCAGTCGGCTCGGCGGTAGGTTTGGGGAACATCTGGCGTTTTCCATACGTTGCCTATGAAAATGGTGGAGGAGCATTCTTTATACCGTACTTATTCGCTCTGTTGACCGCAGGGATACCAATTCTAATTCTGGAATTCACCATTGGGCATAAATACCGTGGATCCGCACCGTTGTCATTCTTTAGAATGGGCGGCAAGAAAATGGAGTGGCTGGGCTGGTGGGCAGTATTTGTCTCCTTTGTCATATCCACCTATTACGCTGTCATCATCGCTTGGTCTATGCGCTATACGATTTTCTCATTCAATCAAGCGTGGGGCACTGATACAGAGGCGTTTCTTTTCAACGATTTCCTTCAATTGACAGTGACACCAGGGCAAACTGGCGGAATTGTTTGGGGTGTATTCATTCCCTTGGTGCTTGTATGGGCCATCACGCTGGGAATTCTATTCGCAGGTGTAAAAAAAGGTATTGAATTGGCGAACCGTATTTTCATTCCGACATTGGTCGTCATTTTCTTGATTGTTGTAATCCGTGCGTTAACTCTTGACGGAGCGATGATTGGCCTTGATGCATTCTTCAAGCCGAATTTTGATGCCATCATGGATCCGAAGGTTTGGGTAGCGGCATATGGACACATTTTCTTCAGTTTGTCTGTCGCATTTGCGATCATGATCACATATTCAAGTTACCTTCCGAAAAAATCGGATATCACGAACAATGCATTCATCACCGGATTCGCGAACTCGGCGTTTGAATTGCTCGCTGGTATCGGGGTTTTCGCGGCACTTGGTTTCATGGCGAATCAGCAAGGCGTTGCAGTAGCGGATGTCGCTGCAGCGGGTGTAGGGTTGGCATTCGTTGTCTTCCCGCAAATCATCAATGAATTCCCTGGCTTTAATGGGTTGTTCGGGGCTTTGTTCTTCTTGTCCTTGACGCTTGCCGGATTGACTTCACTGATTTCAATCACCGAAACTTATGTAGCCGGCTTCTCCGAGAAATTCGGCTTGTCGCGCAACAAAGCCATCGCATTCGGCGGCGGTCTTGCAGCATTGATTTCGATCCTATTCGCAACACAAGGCGGATTATTCTTCCTTGATGCTGCTGATTATTTCATCAACCAGTTTGGTGTAGCAGCTATTGGATTAGTGGAAGTGGTCATGGTTGTCTGGATATTCCGCAAAGCGGATATGCTGAGAGACCATGCTAATGCTATCTCGGATATTCACCTTGGCGGCTGGTGGAAGATTTGTTTAGGCGTTGTAACTCCGATTGTTTTGGGCTATATGATGTTCGGTTTGCTAAAAACCAACCTTCTGAAAGAGTTTGATAACGAAACAGGAAACTACGAAGGCTATACAGATACATTCATCATGTTCGGCGGAGCAGGCGTGGCAATTGCCGCAATCGTTCTGGGAATTCTTTTCTCAATCGGAAAATGGCATAAAGACCATGCTCAGTTTGACGAGCATAAATAAGGGGGACTTACACAATGTCAACTGAAGCTATTGTTGTAATGATCATTGGTATGGTCATCATTTGGGGCGGCCTCGGCGCAAGCATCGGGCACGCTGTCAAAAAAAGCAAAGAAGCCAAAAGAGCTGCATAATAAGAAGGACCGGAAGCGCTTGCGCTTCCGGTTTTTTATTTAGTTCTACAGCGCTGGGGGAAGACAGGCATATTGTGGGCAAGTAGTCTTTATGGTACATTTGGAAGAGAAATGCTATCGTTTACAAAACCAACACGAATGGGGACGATGAACGTGTCGACAAAGCAGGAGCATCTTAGAAAGCCCGATTGGTTAAAGATTAAGCTGAATACAAATGAAAACTACACGGATCTGAAAAAAATGATGCGTGAAAATAATTTGAACACGGTTTGTGAAGAAGCCCGATGCCCGAATATCCACGAATGTTGGGGAACGCGGCGCACTGCCACGTTCATGATATTAGGAGCAATCTGCACGCGCGCTTGCCGTTTCTGCGCAGTCAAAACAGGGTTGCCAAATGAACTTGATTTGCAGGAGCCTGAACGCGTCGCCAAATCCGTCGAGTTGATGAACCTGAAGCATACGGTCATTACGGCGGTAGCAAGAGACGATTTGAAAGACGGAGGTTCTGCCGTATTTGCTGAGACGGTGCGGGCCATCAAACGTGCCAATCCGTTTACAACAGTTGAAGTGCTGCCGTCGGATATGGGCGGTGTCTACGAGAACTTGCAGCGGCTGATGGAAGCGGAGCCGGATATCCTTAACCATAATATCGAAACGGTTCGCCGCTTGACGCCAAGGGTCAGAGCTCGGGCGACCTATGACCGTTCATTGGAAGTACTGCGGCGTGCCAAAGAAATCCGTCCGGAAATACCGACGAAATCATCTTTGATGCTCGGTTTGGGCGAAACCCATGAAGAAATCCTTGAAGTGATGGATGATTTGCGCGCAAACGATGTGGATATCATGACAATCGGGCAGTACCTGCAGCCGTCGAAAAAGCATTTGCCGGTACAAAAATATTATTCGCCAAAGGAATTCAAGGAACTTTGGCAAATTGCAATGGATAAAGGATTCTCGCATTGCCAGGCAGGCCCTCTTGTGCGCAGCAGCTACCATGCCGATGAGCAGGTTAATGCCGCAGCCAAAGAGCGCCAGCGGCTAGGGGATATACAGACTGCAGCAGCAGACAGTTGATAGGTGGTGACAAAGATGTTCGTATTGGACCAATGGGTATATGAAGTCCTGATTGATTACCGGGATGGATTCCAGGAAGAGGCATTGAATGGCCGCTACAGTGAAATATTATCAAAGTACGATTACATTCTCGGCGACTGGGGATATGGACAGCTCCGCCTAAAGGGATTTTTTGAAGACACCAACCATAAAGCGACTTACGATACCAAAATCAGCACGTTGCAGGATTATTTATACGAATACTGTAATTTCGGCTGTGCACATTTCGTCATTAAGAAAGTCGGAAAGGCGCCAGCTCCGGCAGAAACGCCAGCGCAAGAACAAGTAGAAATACAACAAACCTCCGAAGCGGAAGCTTGATCCGCCGGAGGTTTTTTCTGTCCCTATGGTATGATAGAAAGAGACAGCAGCATGAAAAGAGCTAATTTCAATGGAGGGTTTACTATGTATTTTATCGATCGAAATAAGATAACGGAAACAGTGGGTTATATGAATTCGTTGCTCGCTTTATACGAAGAGAAAAAGGACTGGCCATCTTTTACCGAACAGCTTGCTTTAGAGCGTTTGGCCAATAATGTCATCGAATCGATCATCGATGTGGGGAATTCCATGATTGATGGTTTCATCATGCGTGATCCTGGCAGCTACGATGACATCATTGATATATTGACGGATGAGAAAGTCATCGATGCCGAAATGGATCAGCCGCTGAAGAAGGTCGTGGAATTGCGTAAAATGCTCGTGCGTGAGTTTATGAAAGCAGACCATCAGAAAATCCATTCCGTATTGAGCAGCAATTTGCCGGCTTTGAAAAAATTCGGTCCGAAAGTGGAACATTATTTAACGCACGAACTGGGTCCGGTCTCTGCATTTCTTCCGGAGGCCAACGATGAAAAGTTATAAAGCGTATTGCCTGGACCTCGATGGAACCGTCTACCGTGGGACCGATGCGGTGCCGGCAGCGGCGTCATTCATCAAACGGCTGCAGGAAAAAGGCATTGAACCGTTCTTTGTAACAAACAATGCGTCCATGACCCAAAAACAATTGAACGCAAAATTACACCGTTTCGGTATAAACACGGTGGAGTCACAAATCGTATCATCGGCAATAGCCGCAGCTAAATACATCAAACGCTGGTATCCGGGACATACGGTGTACATGATCGGGTCGGACGGCCTTGATCAAGCCCTTGCCCAAGAAGGCATCGAACGGGTGGAAGAAGGGGCGGACATCGTCTTGATGGGCATCGATCCTGGAATTACGTACGGGAAATTGGCCCAAGCCTGTCTGGAAGTCCGCAAAGGTGCGGTTTTCCTGTCAACGAATAAAGACTTGGCTTTTCCGTCGGAAAGAGGATTTTTGCCGGGCAACGGAGCATTTACAACGCTTGTTTCAGTATCGACTGATGTTGACCCGATCTATATCGGCAAACCCGAACGCCATATGCTGGAAACCATTCTCCACGAGCACGGCTTTGAAAAGCACGAAATGGTCATGATCGGGGACAATTACGATACCGATATTCTGGCGGGCATCAATTATGGCATTGACACTATCCACGTCAATACCGGCGTCACACCGATGGATGAAGTGCTGGAAAAAGAGCATCAGCCGACACATGTTCTTGAAAACCTTGATTTTTGGCCCATATAAAAAAGCCGCTTTTCAGCGGCTTTAAAACAACGGATTTTCTTCTATAAACTGATAGACCTTGTCCGTCAATTCTTCAGGGGTATCAGCTTCGACGATTTCGCCGTTTACCAAGGCATAAAGGCCTTCAGAACATTTTGTGCAATAGCTTAAACAGCCATATTCCAGAACGTCAAGATTTGGGTCGCGGTCCAGTTTTTCGAAAGACTGCTGTGCGCCATTGACGATATTGCTGATGCAAAACTCTACAATCGGTTTCATTAAGGTCACCTCACTACAACGAAATCCTACCCTTTTTTTCAGCGCTAGTCAATTATTTGATTTCGCTTGAATGTATTGTGAAAGTCATCACAATCAGCTATACTCATATTTGAGAAATTATGCAGATAGTTGAATTACAAAGGAGATACTTATGCGAAAATTAGTCTTACTTGGAGGCGGATACGGCAATATGCGAATTTTGCTTCGTTTACTGCCGAACAACCTGCCGCTCGATACAGAAATCATTTTAATCGACCGGACCCCATTCCATAGCATGAAAACCGAATTTTATGCACTGGCTGCCGGCACGGCATCCGATCATGAAGTGCGCGTTGATTTTCCGGAAAGCGACCGCTTGACGATCGTCAACGGCGAAATCACGGAAATTCTTCTCGATGAGAAGACCGTCTGCCTGGATAATGGCGAACGGATCACTTATGACGACCTCGTCATCGGGTTGGGCTGTGAAGATAAATACCACAGTGTACCTGGAGCAGATGAATTCACGTACAGCATCCAGACGATCGGCAAATCACGCGAAACGTATAAAACCTTGCTTGGCTTGCCGGCTGGAGCGGTTGTCGGTGTTGTCGGAGCCGGTCTCAGCGGAATCGAATTGGCTAGCGAATTGCGTGAAAGCAGACAGGATCTGAAAATCAAATTATTCGACCGGAGCCCGCGCATCCTGCGCGATTTCCCGGAACGCCTCAGCAATTTCGTGAAAAAATGGTTTGATAACAATAATGTTGACGTGGTTTCCAATTCCAACATCACAAAAGTCGAACCGAAAATGCTTTACAACCACGAAGAAACGATTCCTGTCGACGCCGTCGTTTGGACTGCCGGCATCCAGCCGGTCAAGCCGGTGCGCGATTTGAATTTGGGCTGTGACACGACTGGCCGCGTGCTGATCAACCAATATCACCAATTGCCGGAAGACGAGCACGTCTACGTTGTCGGCGATTGTGCAGCATTGCCGATGGCGCCTTCTGCACAACTTGCAGAAGAACAAGCGGAACAAATCGTCAAAGTATTGAAAGCCGTCTGGAGAAACGAAGCGCTGCCGGAGAAAATGCCGGAAATCCAGCTGAAAGGTTTCCTCGGTTCACTCGGCAAGAAACAAGGCTTCGCTTATTTGGCGGATCGCACAGTAACTGGCCGCATCGCCCGATTGATGAAATCAGGCGTGTTGTGGATGTACAAGTGGCATAACGGCTGACAAAAGCGCCCGATTTTTCGGGCGCTTTTTGTGTGTGCATTTATTCTACTGCGGCGAATCCGTGTTTTTCAAGTTCTTTGTAGACCGGCTTCAATTGAACATAGCCTTCCCCGACGACTTCGCCTTCGACGAGCACAAGCGGGTAGAAAAATTCATCATCAAGGATGCGCTGAACGTATTCTTTGCGGTGTTCTTCGGTTTGCGGTTTCTCAATATCGATATAGGTAATTGAAAATGGCTGGCCTTCGTATTTACGGGCAATGGCAGCCTGCAGCCATTCATAGGTGTCGATGGATGACGGTGCGTTCACACAGCTGGCGCAGATTACATCGGTTCCGTATACTTCAATGGACAATTCTTTCGGCATGGTGACAAACCTCCTGTAAATTCATTAGTGGCTTTTTCCTCTCAATCACATTATAATGATTATAATGAAAGGAGTCGATATAAATGACTGAAGCAATGATGGAAAGCCAAGTAATGGAAGTCCTAGATAAATTGCGTCCATTCCTTTTGCGTGACGGCGGTGACTGTGAATTGGTCGATATAGAAGATGGCATCGTAAAACTCCGTCTGCTTGGCGCATGCGGAAGCTGCCCAAGTTCGACAATTACATTAAAAGCAGGCATTGAACGTGCATTAGTGGAAGAAGTTCCAGGCATCGTTGAAGTAGAACAGGTATTTTAATGGAGAAAGGGCCTTTTGGGTCCTTTTTTCTGTATATGGCATAAGCGCCTTCGCTTGTAGCGGCTTGGCCAATATTGATATGATAAGGACAAGGAGGGGATTCGTATGACACAAGTTGTAGAGATAACAGAAGCAGCTTCTTTCCAAGTAAAAGAAATGATGCGCCATAACGGTGAAGAGGATTCGTTCCTTCGCGTAGCAGTCAATGGCGGCGGCTGCAGCGGACTGACGTATGGCATGGGCTTTGAGAAACAGGCGGGCCCTGAAGATGATAAATATGAACAGCACGGCATCCCGATTTTGATCGCAAAAGACGATGCGCCGATTTTGCAAGGAACGGTCGTTGATTACAAGCAATCACTGATGGGCGGGGGCTTCACCATTGAAAACCCGAATGCCATCGCTTCATGCGGCTGCGGGACGTCTTTCCGTACAGCTACGAAAACAGGTACACCGGAAAACTGCTGAGCCAAAATGGCGAAAGGCTTTCCTGCGCAATTCACATTGCGCAGGAAAGCCTTTTTTCATTTTTAAAAAGTAAGTGCCGACGAACGTGTTGTTTTTCAAAAGATGGCGGAAGCTTGTCATTTAAAAGGTGCAACCGGGCCAGCCGGGCAATCTGCAGTTGAAATAGGCATGTAAAAGGTCTAATATAAGGTATAGGAGTTTGTATGAATTTATAGGACTCATCCAAATAAGTTATTCCGTTTTAAAATTCGATTTGAAGGTGGTTGCGATTTCATTGAAAAGACCGTCAATATTAGTATTGGGAGCAGGTTACGGTGGTTTGATGACTGTAGTAAACTTGCAAAAAGTTCTAGGCACAGATGCCGCGGACATTACATTGATCAACAAAAACGAATACCATTACGAAAGCACATGGCTGCATGAAGCTGCAGCAGGAACTTTGCTTTCTGACCAAGTCCGCTATGATATCAAAGATGTAATCGATAGCGTAAAAACGAAATTCGTGCAAGCGACTGTGGAAGCAATCGACGTTGCAGGCAAAAAAGTAACAACTGACAATGGCGTATTTACATACGATTACCTTGTCATTGCATTAGGATTCGAAGGGGAAACTTTCGGCATTCCTGGCCTTGATAAATACGCTTTATCAATTGCCAACGTCAAAGCTGCCCGTTACATCCGCGAGCACATCGAATTCCAGTTCGCGAACTGGTCTACCGATAGCGTGAAAGACGACAGCCGTTTGACGATCGTTGTCGGTGGAGCTGGCTTCACGGGCATCGAATTCCTTGGCGAACTTGCGAACCGTGTACCTGAGCTTTGCAAAGAGTTCGACGTACCGCGCGAAAAAGTGCGTATTGTCTGCGTAGAAGCAGCACCGATGGTATTGCCAGGATTTGATCCTGAGCTTGTCAGCTATGCAGTAGGCAAATTAGAGTCGAAAGGCATTGAATTCTCGATCGGCACACCAGTTGTCGAAGCGACTCCAGAAGGCGTCAACATCAAAAAAGGCGAAGATCATTTCGAATTCATCAAAGCCGGAACTGTTGTATGGGCTGCTGGAATCCGCGGCAACAGACTGATTGAAGAGTCAGGCATTGAAAACATGCGCGCGCGCGTTAAAGTCGACAAAGATCTTACAGTCCCAGGCTCTGATAATGTATTCGTTATCGGTGACTGCGCGTTGATGATCAATGAAGAAACAAACCGTCCTTACCCGCCGACTGCACAGATTGCAATGCAGCAAGGGGAAGCAACTGCGAAGAACATTGCAGAATTGATCAAAGACGGCGAAACAACAGAATTCGTTCCTGATTTAAAAGGGACAGTTTGTTCATTGGGCGATGACGATGCAATCGGCGTTGTCTTCGGCAAAAAAGTAACTGGCAAACGTGCTTCATTCATGAAGAAAATGATCGACAACCGTGCATTATACATGGTTGGCGGCCCGTCACTGGTTATGAAAAAAGGTAAATTCAACGTATTGAAATAAGCTGAAGCTCCCGTAAATGGGAGCTTTTTTTATTAAAGGGGTTTTATTGGCATGTCAAAACATAAAAGAGGCAATGTCTGGCTCGGTGCTGCCGGGCTGGTCATCAATTCGAATAAAGAATGGCTTGTCGTCAAGAAAAGATACGGTGGGCTGCACGGCAAATGGTCGCTCCCTGCAGGCTTCGTCGAACCGGGGGAAACCATCGACCAGGCTGCTTTAAGAGAAGTGAAAGAAGAAACAGGCATCAGTTGCCGCCTGATGGGGATGATCGGCTTTCGGAGCGGGGTTATCCGCGAAGAAATAAGCGATAACATGGCGATCTTTCTGCTGCAGCCGATAGTTGAAAACGAAAGTATCACAGTCCAAGCAGCCGAACTGTATGAAGCGGCTTGGATGACGCCCACATCGCTCGCTGAAGAAGGGCAGGCTTCGGTCATGCTGTATGAAATGGTGAACTATGTTCTGGAAGAAGGCTTTGAAGCCATTGAAGACGTTGATCCGGGTGAGGTTTTCGGTTATTCGGCTTATAAATTATTTTTTAAGAAATAGAGAAAAACGATGGATAAAACGTGAATAAGAAAGAAAAAAGGGGATGTATCCGTTTACATTCCTTTTTTTATACTTGCATAATGAATTGGACCATGTTATATTATCAGAATATTACAAACAAAACAGGAGGAGGTGTTTCGAATGAAGATATTTAAAAAATCTAAGCCCGGCAACCATTGCCCATATTGCGGAGGCAAAGGCTACTTCCAATTGCGATTGGGAGGTTCAGAAACGTGCTCCTGCTGTTCGGGATCGGGTAAAAAGTAAGGCCAAAGCAAGCGTATGCGGGGATTCCTCGTGTACGCTTTTTCTATTTGCCGCCGCCCTGGATCGCCATTCGTGACAAACCGATGAACTCTGGTTCCGGACATTGAAAGCCGATTCCATTTCGGGTAAACTGATGGAAGGAATATCGGAGGTTAGAAAAGATGGACACTTCATTTAGTATTGTACAATTGATGATTTCGGTTTTATTATTCTTTGTTATGTTTTTCGGCATCGGATTTTTGCTTAATATGCTATTGCGGATGACTTGGCTGATGGCGATCGTTTACCCGATAGTCGTGCTGCTGATTATTGACGATGTCGGCTTTTTCGATTATTTCACCAATCCAGGCGAATCGTTCACAATGCTCGGCAACACATTGACGTCGTTGACTGCAACTGATATCGCGGTTCTGTCTGCCGGTATGGCAGGGGCCATCACATCAGGCATTGTCATGAAAGTCCTGCGTAAAATGGGCTATCAAATGTTCTAAAGGCATAAAGAAAAGCGCCGACCCAATTGGGTTGGCGCTTTTCTTTAATTAGAAACTAAACTGTTAAGTCGATAATCCGCAAAACAGCTACGCTTGCCGCGTGCTGAGGGGTCTCGGCTGTCTCGATATCCCTCAGGCGTCTCCGCTGTTTTGCTACATATCTGTAAATAAAGAAGAAAATGCAGAAATTATACCTTTCGAACTTTACAACCACTAAGAATTGATTTGCTATTAAGAGATATCTTTGAATGAAGCGAAAGGTGGCGACTCCTGCGGAAGCAGTGATGGAGCAAAGCGACAGAGCGACACGTGCCGAAGACCCTACTATGTAAAATAGATAGATGACAACATAAAGAACCATTGTTT
>NZ_JASDCW010000018.1:0-69803 GCF_030407685.1 Planococcus sp. APC 3906
TTTTTATCAATATTTATGCCGGAGTAGCTCAGTTGGTAGAGCAACTGACTTGTAATCAGTAGGTCGAGGGTTCGACTCCTTTCTCCGGCACCACTAGGTGGGGTAGCGAAGTGGCTAAACGCGGCGGACTGTAAATCCGCTCCTTCGGGTTCGGCAGTTCGAATCTGCCCCCCACCACCAGTTTTTAGGGGCATAGTTTAACGGTAGAACAGAGGTCTCCAAAACCTCCGATGTGGGTTCGATTCCTACTGCCCCTGCCATTTTTTTAAAAAATTATATGATGGCGGTCGTGGCGAAGTGGTTAACGCACCGGATTGTGATTCCGGCACTCGGGGGTTCAATTCCCCTCGTCCGCCCCATGATTTTCAAGCAAACTTTAAATTTAAAAAATACAAACGTGGCGGTCGTGGCGAAGTGGTTAACGCACCGGATTGTGATTCCGGCACTCGGGGGTTCAATTCCCCTCGTCCGCCCCATTTAGTTATTGGGGTATAGCCAAGCGGTAAGGCAACGGGTTTTGATCCCGTCATGCCCTGGTTCGAATCCAGGTACCCCAGCTTTTGCGGAAGTAGTTCAGTGGTAGAACGCCACCTTGCCAAGGTGGAGGTCGCGAGTTCGAACCTCGTCTTCCGCTCCAAATTTTGGCGGCATAGCCAAGTGGTAAGGCATGGGTCTGCAACACCCTTATCACCGGTTCGAGTCCGGTTGCCGCCTCCATAATTATTTTGCCGGCGTGGCGGAATTGGCAGACGCGCGGGACTCAAAATCCCGTTCCTTCACGGGAGTGTCGGTTCGACCCCGACCGCCGGTATCATGTAAAGGGCCTGCCTGCCCTTTAGAAAAGCTCCAGCTTTGTTTTTCAAAGCTGGAGCTTTTTTTTGTGTTTTCACGTCTTTCCAAAGGCACATCTACACGGAAGCCTGCTTGTGGCATCCGAAAAAATAAGTAAATCTGTAAACGCTGCAGTTTCATAAGTTAAGCTGCATTTGCTATATGCCTGCTCCAGTTATCTGATTATTATGTAGTATTAAAGATTTGTAAATTGCAACTTAGTGAGTATTAATTTTATGTAAATTGCGTTATTATATTTAAGTTCGAATTATATTATATTGAAATAGTGGAGGCAAGAAAATGGCTTCTAAGAAGAAGGATAAATTTGCAGTTCAATTAGGGAGCATCGCTCTAAATTTACAAGAAGCTGCCGTGTATTTCGCCGAGTATAAACTAGTGGCAACCAGTGATTTGAAGATTTTTTCGAATACGATGAAAGATTACGAAACAAAAGGTGATGATTTTGTCCACGATATAATCCAAGATCTTAATAAAGCATTTATTACACCTATCGAACGTGAGGACATCTTGGCGCTTACAATGAGCATGGACGATGTTTTAGATGGATTGGAACATACGGCTTCTATGTTCGAGATGTACGGCGTCGTAAATGCAGACTCATATATGCTCGAATTCGTTGAAGCGATTCGTTTGAGTGCAATCGAAATTGTGACCGCTGTCGACTTGATGGCGAATAAGAAATTGCTCCAGATGAGGGAGCATGCCATTAAAATCAAAGATTATGAATCGAAATGTGACGTGACACTCCGCAATTCCATTAAAAATCTGTTCGCGGTGGAAAAAGATCCGATTCGCATTATCCAATACAAAGATATTTACGAAGAACTAGAAGAAATCGCTGACCACTGCCAAAAGGTAGCAAATACGTTTGAATCAATTATTATGAAAAACGCTTAAGGAGCAAGACGACTCATGGATATGGTATTGTTGTTAACGGTTTTAATCGTCATTTTCGCTATAGTATTCGACTTCATAAATGGATTCCATGATACAGCTAACTCAATCGCTACGGCAGTTTCCACGAAAGCATTGAAACCACGCCATGCAATCATACTAGCAGCAGTCATGAACTTTGTGGGAGCTATGGCTTTCACAGGTGTTGCTAAGACGATCACAAAAGATATAGTTGATCCATTCACACTTACTAATGGCTCAATCGTGATCTTGGCGGCGTTATTGGCTGCCATCACCTGGAATTTGGTTACCTGGTATTATGGAATTCCAAGCAGTTCTTCCCACGCGCTGATCGGATCGATTGTTGGTGCTGTGATTGCAGCTGCCGGTGTCGGCGCATTGAATCTTGCAGGCTTTCTGAAAATACTGCAAGCGTTGCTGATTTCTCCCATTCTTGCTTTTGTAGTGGGCTATATCGTTTACAGTATAATCAAAGTGATATTTAAAGATCATAACTTAACAAAGACAAACCGGAACTTCCGGTTTGTTCAAATTGCGACGGCTGCTTTGCAATCATTTTCACATGGTACCAATGATGCGCAAAAAGCAATGGGAATCATCACGATGGCTTTGATCGTGAACAACTACCAAAGTTCGGATGATATTCAATTATGGGTGCAGGTTTCCTGTGCATTGGCAATGGCTCTTGGAACTT
Organism: Planococcus sp. APC 3906; assembly: GCF_030407685.1. Taxonomy (NCBI): domain Bacteria; kingdom Bacillati; phylum Bacillota; class Bacilli; order Caryophanales; family Caryophanaceae; genus Planococcus; species Planococcus sp. APC 3906. Next base: position 2,462 of record NZ_JASDCW010000018.1, read on the forward strand.
CCGTAGGCGGTTGGAGAATCATTAAAACTGTTGGCGGAAAGATTATGAAAATCCGTCCGGTCAACGGTGTGGCTGCGGATCTCTCAGGTGCTGCAGTCATCTTCGGTGCTACTGCCATCCACTTGCCTGTCAGCACGACACATGTTATTTCTTCATCGATTATGGGTGTAGGGGCAGCACACCGCCTCAAAGGTGTTAAATGGGGCACAGCCCAAACAATGTTGATTACCTGGGTCATTACGCTGCCGATTTCAGCAATGATTGCCGGAATAATTTACTCTATATTGAATATTTTTCTGTAATGAATCTGAGACCAGTTTTTCTGAAAAGAAAACTGGTTTTTATTTTACTATCGTGAAAAAACTGTAGCCAAATTAATTTGAAGGTGCTATAATAATAATTGTCCGATTCAAGGTCATGCCAGTGTGGCGGAATTGGCAGACGCGCACGACTCAAAATCGTGTTCCTTCTGGAGTGCCGGTTCGACCCCGGCCACTGGTATACTGAAAATCCCTGTCACCATCATTTATTGATGGTGACAGGGATTTTTTCGTTCTTTCATGGTTTCGGCAGGTATAGGTTAGAGAAATGGCGTATAGATAGTCATACTGTTTAATTCCGCAGAGGAGCTGACTATGGAAATGATTAATCGTCTTGACCATTTTGTATTGACCGTAGAAAACATCCAACAAACCTGTGATTTTTATGGAAATGTTCTCGGAATGGAAGTGAAAGAGTTTGGAGAAGGGCGTAAGGCGCTCCATTTCGGACAACAGAAAATCAATTTGCATGAAGCTGGCAACGAGTTCGAACCTAAAGCGCGTTCACCTCTTCCGGGAAGTGCCGACCTGTGCTTTATTTCGGATGAACCACTCGAAAAGCTGCTTGAGCATTTGAAGCAAAACGGCGTAGCTGTTGAAGAAGGTCCTGTTTCACGAACCGGTGCATCAGGGACAATCCAGTCGCTCTACATCCGAGATCCCGATGGCAATTTAGTCGAGTTATCAAATTATGAGTAAGTTACTGTGTTAGCCAGGTTATGATATCTCGAAGAAGACGAGTAAAAGGCCATAATTTTCATGGTCTTTTTTTCATGCCAATAAATAGACAGCGGATAAAAGATAAGAGTTGTGATATCTGAATAATCAATCTATTATTAAGGCAATATAAGCTGTGCGGGAGATAGGAGGAAGTCTCGTGAAAAAGCTGGCGTGGCATCATCTTGAGGCTGTGGATGTTTTGGCGGAATTGGAAACGAACACTGAAGAAGGGCTAACGGATGCGGCAGCGGATGAATGAAGGAAAGCTGCAGGCGCGAACGAACTGCCTGAACCGAAAAGAGAATCGAGGGTGATGCGGTTTTTAAAGCAATTCCATGATGTACTGATTTATGTACTCCTTGGGGCAGCGGTAATTACAATTGTGCTGGGGCACACAATCGATACATTGGTAATCCTAATGGTTATTGTGATCAACGCAGCCATCGGCTATATCCAACAGAGCAAGGCGGAAAAAGCGCTGGACAGCATCCGCAAGATGCTATCGTTGAAGGCGACGGCCATCCGTGCATCGAAGAGGAAAGTCATCCCGTCAGCCAATCTGGTACCAGGAGACATTGCCGTTTTAAAAGCGGGCGATAAAGTGCCGGCGGATATCCGGCTCCTTGAAGCGGCTAACTTGAAGGTGGAAGAATCTTCATTGACCGGAGAATCTGTGGCTGTTGAAAAAAAGGTGGATGCATTGCCGCTTGAAACCTCTTTAGGGGATCGGCTGAATATGGTGTTTGCCGGAACATCGGTGGCAGCGGGTTCTGGCGTTGGCGTTGTGGTGGAAACTGGCAGCAGTACGGAGCTTGGGAAAATCAGTTCCTCGATGTCTGATGTCCAGAAGCTGCAGACGCCTTTGCTGAAGCAGACAGCCCATTTTGGCAAATTGATTTCAGCGATCATCGTCATTAGTGCGGCTGCCATGTTCGCCATCGGCTATTTTTGGCATGATTATCCGGCAGGAGAATTATTGCTCGCCATTATAGGCTTAACGGTCGCGGCAATTCCCGAAGGGCTGCCTGCCGTCCTGTCAATTATTCTGGCGCTTGGCGTCCAGGAAATGGCGGCAAAGAACGCCATCGTCCGGACATTGCCTTCAGTTGAAACCTTGGGCGCGGTGTCAGTGATATGTTCCGACAAAACCGGCACATTGACTAAAAACGAAATGACCGTTACGTCGATTTTGGTGAAGGACGAGGAATATGAACTGACAGGCAGCGGCTATTCCCCAAAAGGTGAAATCACCAGCCGCGGCCAAACAGTGGCATTGGCGGATGCCCCTCGCCTGAAGCAGTTTTTGACTTGTGTTAAAACAATCAACGAGTCCCATTTATTTTGCAATGAGCGGGGGCATTGGGAAATCAGCGGAGATGCTACCGAAGGGTGTCTGGTGACAGCTGCAGAAAAAGCGGAGGAGTCCATACCGAAACTCGATTGCCTGGCGAAAATCCCGTTCGATTCCTCATACAAGTACATGGCCGGCTTGGTAGAACATGACGGTACGAGGACAATTTTTGTGAAAGGAGCTCCAGAACAGATTTTAAGAATGTCGAAGAATGACAGTGCGGATGAGCTGGACCGTTGGCATGGAGAAATCTTGCTCCATGCCCGGAAAGGGGAAAGGATGATTGGCGCTGCTGCAAAAAAAGTGCCGGCCAATACAGCAAGCATCGGCCATGCTGATTTGGAGGAAGGGTTTGAAATCCTGGGATTTGCCAGCATCATCGACCCGCCGCGCGAAGAAGTAATCGAGTCGATTCGGCTATGCAAAAAAGCTGGCATCCAAGTGAAGATGATTACCGGCGACCACAAAGAAACGGCACTCGCAATCGGCTCTCAGATGGGCATCGGTGCGGAGGGGCTTGTTATTGAAGGAATTGAACTAGATCGGATGGACGAAAGTGAGCTGCAGGAGGCGGCGGTTAAATACGACGTTTTTGCGCGGACAAGCCCTAACAATAAATTGCAGCTGGTGCAGGCGCTCCAATCTCTCGGGCATATATGTGCGATGACAGGCGATGGCGTCAATGACGCGCCGGCTTTAAAGCGTGCAGACATCGGCGTAGCGATGGGCATCAAAGGGACAGAGGTGTCGAAAGAAGCTTCGGAAATGGTCTTAGTGGATGACAATTTCAACACCATCGTCACGGCAGTCAAAGAAGGGCGTCGCGTCTACGACAATTTGAAAAAAACCATCCTGTTCATTTTGCCGACAAATGTTGCTGAAGGGTCGGTTATTTTCGTCAGCATCCTTCTTGGTACGGCAATGCCGTTGACGCCGGTCCAAATTTTATGGATCAATATGATAACCGCCGTAACGATTTCTTTGGCGATTGCCTTTGAGAAACTTGAACCTGGAGCGATGGAACGGCCTCCGCGCAATCCGGATGAGAAGCTGTTGAGCGGCTATTATGTTTTTTGCATCGCATTTGTAGCTTCCATCATCTGCGGCGGACTCTTGTATATGAATAGAACATTGGCGGAAGCTGGCCTTAATCCGGCAATCGTGAATACGATGACCGTCCAGGCGCTGGTCATTTCCCAGTTGTTTTATTTATTCAATTGCCGCAGTGAAAAAGGCTTTGTCTTTCGGAAAGGCTTTTTTTCGAATAAAGCCGCCTTTATCGTTTCCGGCATCCTGATTGCGGTGCAATTGGGAGTGACTTACTTGCCAGTCATGAATGTCCTGCTGGGCACCGTGCCGATTGCTGCACAGCACTGGATTTGGCCGATCGGCATCGGCATCAGCGTTTTCGCTATTGTCGAAATGGAGAAATGGGTATGGCGCAAAATGAGTGCTTCCCGGTAGGATAGGGGAACGGAGCTTGGTATAATAGACGCAATAAGCAGCAAGGGACAGCTTATTGGAAGGGGAGCGGCATGCAGGAAATCCACAGCGACATCATTCAATTCCGAGGCAGCCATTACGATTTTGGGCTGCATCAAGGCGAGCGCTTGAAAGAGTCGATCGTCCTCGACAACCGGCAAAAGCAGTGGAAAGCGAAGCGTCCGCGTTTTGAAATCGACGCTGCGGAAGCCGAGCAGGCACTCAGCCGCTTTGCGCCGGGCATCTGGGAAGAGCTCGTTGGCCTGCGGGACAGCTTGGAGCTGCCGATGGAGGAAGTGCTGCGCAATTTCGGCGGCTATCGCATCGATGCGCTGCCATCTGGCTGCTCGATTGTTACAGGCGATGACTTCATGGTCCGCAATTACGATTTCCATCCACAAACCTATGAAGGGCGTTTCAGCTTGTTCCAGCCCACAGACCAAGGCTATGCCTTTATCGGTCCGACTTCCCGCATCACGGGGCGCATGGATGGCATGAACGAGAAAGGCTTGGCAATGGGCTATAATTTCACACACCGCAAAAAGCCGGGGGATGGCTTTGTCTGTTATATGATTGGCCGCATTATCTTGGAAACGTGTGCAAGCATTGAAGAAGCTATTGCTTTGGTGAAGGAAATCCCGCATCGGGGTTCGTTCAGCTACGTCGTGACGGACACGAGCGGCGGAACGTCGATCATTGAAGCAAGCCCACGCGGCGTCGATGTCAGAAGCGAAAACGCCTGCACCAACCATTTTGAAATCCAGTCGCACGAAAACCGCAATTACTTGAAGGATTCCTATGGACGTCTAGAAGCGATTCAGACCCAGCCGCATGAGACTGCTCACGTGGACAATGCATTCCGCCTGTTTAATGGTACGGGCAATGGCGTATTCTCGGAGCTCTACAAAAGCTGGGCTGGCACCATCCACACTTCAGCATATTTGCCGCAAAAAATGGAAGCCTGGTTCTCGCTTGGCGGCGACCAGCAGCCAGCCGTTTTTGATTTTGGGCATTGGCTAAAGGGTACGCCGCTGGAAGTGGATAAAATCCATGGCACGATCGATACAAAAATCGGCTTTGCGCATTTGGAAAAACAATTTGCAGAATGAAACAGGCTGTCCCACAAGTCAGGAATAATGACTTTCGGGACAGCCTGTTTTTGTTTTCAGATGGATAAAATGCATTACATTTCAGTCATGTGTGCGAAAGGCAGGTGGGTGTCGACCCGGCCTTTGACGCGTTTGGCGTTCAAGCGTTCTCCATCCAGCCATTTCTTGAAATCGAGCATCAGCGGCAAGCGGTCCTGTCCGAGTGCAAAACCGACTTTCAAGCTGGCGGGAAAATACGATGCGGTGTGCAGCGTACCGGAAGCAGTCGTGTATTTTTTGGAAAAGACGCCTTTGTCCGAATCGTTGAGCATACGGAATGCACTGTATGGTTCGGCCATCGTGTCCTGCTGGGAAAGGATGACTTCTTCCCGGCGGCGCGAATCTTCGATTTGGTAGCGGTTTTCTTCTGTCAGCAAGTCGAAATGGTTGGTGGATACAGCGGACTCCCGCGAAACGACCGAGCGGGGAGAAGCTTCGACGACAATGGATTTTCCGTTGCGGTCCAGCAGCACATAGCTGAACGAGCGGCGGTGCGGAAGTTCCTCCAAAAGAGCGACGGCTTCATCGGCATCCGCACAATTTTCCAGGATCAGGCGGCCGATCATATTGCAGATAAAGCCATCCCCGGAGTTGCGCCGGTTGATAAAGTTATAGCCCATTGCCAAGCCTTTCTCGTTGAGGCCGTCTGTGCGGCCGGTGATTTGCATTGTCGGTCCGATGGTCGCATAGCCGCCGTCAGAAGGCTGGTACAGCGCGAAACGGCCCTCATAGCCCTGCGGCGAGCTGTCGTAATTGCGTACCATGAAATCCTCACGGGTGAAGATGGAGCAGCCGCTGCGTGTATATTCCAAGTAATAACCGCCGAATTCACGGATGGCGTCGTGGGCATTCCATTCGAGTGCGTCCGCCAGCCCGTTTATTTCTTCCCAGATGCGCGGCGCGAATGTCTGGAGGATGCTTGTCGCTTCCTGTTCATTGATCATGAAGTTTTTATTGGATGGGGGCCATTGCTTGCGGCGGTTCGGCAACAGGAGCGAGCCTTTTAAGAGTTCGCCTTGATGCCGGCCGTAATCGTAATGGCTGCCTCGGAATTGAATGATATCGCTGTGAATTTGTTTCACTTGATGATCCCTCTTTTATTATGAAGTACCCCGATTTTACTGCACAATGCCTCGGATTCAAAGGAATCTGCTTAAGCCCTGTATTTACTTCTTTAATGACTGAAAATAAATTAGAATGGCTCAAAAAATAAATAGTATTTAAATCATTTATAGTGTAATATCCAACTTATAGGTATTTATAATTATTAAAAGGGGATGTAAAATGGGTAAAAAATTATTGTTCACGATAACATCATTAGGTCTAATGGCTTCTTTAATGGTTAATGGTGTAGCACAAGCAGAAACTGGTGCAACAGAAAATTTTAGCAGGTCGCTGGAAAAGCAAATTGAAAAGCAATTGCCAAAGAATATAGGTGGCTTGCAGGCTGTTACTCAATTTGAAGCAATGTTGAAGAATGCTCCTGCTATAAAAATAGAAGGCAGCGTCAAAGCCAGCTCTATTGATTATGGGGAATACGCGATCGAGCAGGAATACAATGATGATTTCGGCTATGCAGACAGCTTGTCTTTCGATAAACCTATTTATGGCCAATTATTGCCGTATGATGATATTGATTTTTACAAAATAACGGTTCCGCGCGATGGACTTTTGCTTGTAGGGGGAGAGAGCAATACTTATGCGATTGATCTCTTATTTTTGGCAACTGAAAAAGATTTTGTGGAAAGTTCCAAATTGGTCTATTTAGGAACTGAATACGATGAGTATATGGAAATTCAGGCATACCAAGCAAAAGCGGGAACTTATTATGTAGCAGCGACTGATTATGACTATTTTGATTATGCTTGGGACGACAATACCGAGGAAGATATTTATATGCTTGCTGCAGCATTTTCCGATAATGTAGCGCCAGGCAAACCGACGGTCAATAAAGTGGACAATAATGATGTTGCGGTAACTGGAAAAGCGGAAGCGAATTCCACAGTCACCGTTAAAAACGGCACGACTGTCATTGGGTCCGCCAAAGCTTCATCGACGGGTGTTTTCTCTGTGAAAGTAGCAGTCCAGAAAGCGGGGACAACTCTTGCTGCCACTGCAAAAGACAGTTCAGGCAATATCAGCGCAGCAACAACAACAAAGGTTGTAGACGTTGTCGCCCCTGGCAAGCCGACGGTCAATAAAGTAGATAATAACGATGTTGTGGTTACCGGGAAAGCTGAAGCGAATTCAACTATTACTGTAAAAAAAGGAACTACTATTTTAAGCTCTATAAAAGCTTCATCGACAGGAACTTTTTCGGCTAAGATAGCTGTTCAAAAAGCGGGGACTGCTCTTGCCGTTACGGCAAAAGATAGTGCAGGGAACATAAGTGCAGCAACTGCAATAACAGTAGCCGATGTTATAGCTCCTGCAAAGCCCGTAGTCAATACAGTAGACAGCAACGATTTGAAAGTGACGGGGAAAGCGGAAGCAAATTCAACAGTTGCCGTTAAAAATGGAACTACTCTGCTAGGCTATGCAAAAGCTTCATCGACCGGTTATTATTCAGTGCCGATCAAAGCACAAAAAAGAGGGGTGACAATTACTGTCACTGCTAAAGATAAAGCCGGAAATATCAGCGCTAAGGCTAGTCTTGTAGTCGTAAGTCCATAATGAAATCAAAAAGTAAGCTAATCAAAAAGACCATTGCCTTTTAAAAAAGGGCAATGGTTTTTTATTGTAGAGCATATTAAAGGAGTTGGATTTCAGCATCTCCACCATTGATGCCGGTGAACATATTGGCTGCGGCTGTCAATAATTCAAGTGCTGTATCGCGTTTCATCGAAGGCCGCAGATAAAAGATGTGAAGTGCATTTTTTGTATTTTCTGTGACGGCTGTTCGCGTGGAATCAACGTAAGGGCTGCCGAATGCGCCTTGTGCGTCTTTGGAAACCAGGATATTGTCCAATGTATTGGTGCGGTTGTTCAAGCCCTCGAACTGATCATCTTCTGTACCGAGAGCGATTTCAACGTCTCCGTTGATTTTGTCCGCATCGTAGAGGCCGAGCGGAATTTCATATTGCAGCGATAGAAAGCTGTTCATGTCGACCGCAGAATGGATGGAAGGCAGGTAATTCTGCTTTTTGATGCGGCGGAACAGCGCTTCTGCCGAAGGGCGGTGCCGGCTTGGACTCGCGCCCAGCGCTTTCCACACCAGCTGCCATTCGAGCAACCCTGGAAAATGGGTGATGTCTTTGTCTTCCAAGTCGAAATACAATTGCTCCTGGAAAAGCTGCAGCCGGCCTTTTAACATTTGAGGTGACTCCGAAACGGTGATATTGTTATAATGAATAGTTCCTATTTTAAAGTCGGGAAGGATTTCCTTAATGTGACGCTGGATGGTGATTTCCACAGCAATCTTCCTTTCAGGGAATGTATTAGGGATATCGTATCATAGATATAGAATGAGGGGTTACAGCATGAATCTCGAAGGATTTCAACAAGAGCTTGTTGCCTATGCCTCGGAGATCGGAATCGATAAAATCGGGTTTGCCTCGGCAGAGCCTTTTTATAACCTGCGCCATCAATTGGCGCGCCAGCAGCAATTGAATTACCAATCCGGCTTTGAAGAGCCTGACCTTGATAAACGGACTCATCCAGAGCTTTTATTGGACGAAGCGGTGAGCATCATTTCAATCGCGATTGCCTATCCTTCGAAAATGGAGGATGCGCCGCAAGGGATGCGTGGGGCAAGGCGAGGCATTTTTTCCCGCTCATCATGGGGGAAAGATTACCATGCCGCCTTGAAAGAACGTTTAACCTTATTGGAAGCGTTCATTGCCGCACATTTCCCTGAAGCCCTCATGCGGTCAATGGTCGATACCGGGGAATTGTCCGACCGCGCCGTTGCTGAACGCGCAGGCATCGGCTGGAGCGCGAAAAACACTTCCATCATTACGCCGGAATTCGGTTCCTATGTGTATTTGGGTGAAATGATCACCAATATCCCTTTTCGCTACAGTGAACCGATGGAAGACCAATGCGGCGATTGCCGCCTGTGCATCGACGTCTGCCCGACCGGAGCGATTGTTGAAGGCGGCCAATTGAATGCCCAGCGCTGCATTTCTTTTTTGACGCAGACAAAAGGCTTTTTGCCGGATGAATTCAGAGGCGTCATAGGCAATCGGTTGTATGGCTGCGATACCTGCCAAACGGTGTGTCCGAAAAACAAGCGCAAGGCGAATCTGATCCATGCGGAATTTACGCCGGATCCGGAAATCGCCAAACCGCTGCTCGAACCGCTGTTAACGATTTCGAACCGTGAATTCAAGGAGCGCTTCGGCTATGTGTCGGGTTCATGGCGAGGCAAAAAGCCGATCCAGCGCAATGCCATTCTCGCTTTGGCCCATTTCAAAGAGAAAAGCGCGGTGCCGGCGTTGATCAAACTGCTGATGGAAGATGAGCGGCCGGTCATTCGCGGCACAGCGGCCTGGGCACTCGGGAAAATCGGGATGCCGGAAGGGTTCGAAGCGCTGCAAACGGTGCTGGAGACAGAGCAAGACGAAGAAGTAAAAGATGAAATTCAAAAAGGACTGGCGTTTTTTGCCGAAGAGATGAAAGGATAAGTGAACGTTTTGGCTATACACATCGTTTTATACCAGCCGCTGATTCCAGCGAATACAGGGAACATCGCCCGCTCTTGTGCAGGGACTGGCGTGAAATTGCATTTGATCCGTCCGCTCGGCTTTTCCACAGACGATAAGATGCTGAAGCGGGCAGGCCTCGATTATTGGGAGCATGTTGATTTGACATATTATGATTCGCTGCAGGAATTGTTCGACCGTTATGACGGCGCTGCATTTTACTACATTACAAAGTTCGGTACGAAGACGTATTCGTCTTTCGATTATTCGGATACGGAAAAAGACCATTTCTTCGTTTTTGGCCAGGAAACAAAAGGCTTGCCGAAAGAACTGATCGAGCAAAATCCGGAAACGTGCCTGCGCATTCCGATGAATGAGCATATCCGTTCGCTGAATTTGTCCAACACAGCGGCGATTTTGATGTACGAGGCCTTGCGCCAGCAGAATTTCCCAGGATTGGATTAAACGGAAGCACAAAAAAAGCCGGCGCATATGCACCGGCTTTTCGTATTATTCTTTTTCAGCAGTTCCTGGTTTATCATCATAGCCTGCAGTTAAGATAGCGGCCAAGAACGCTACAGTAACACCTAGAATAAGGATTAAGTTCATAAATAACGACCTCCTTGTAATATGCATCTTTGTTTAGTATAGCGTATGTGGCAGGAAAATGAAATATGGGGCTCAATTCAAATGTGGAGAAGTTTTGTCTGTTCCATGCGGGATTTTTAGCTTTTTAATAAAAAATGAAACCTTTTCTTTGGCCATCCGTAGAATAGGAAAGGACAGTTCAGGAAAGGATGAAGTTAACAATGAAAATGAAAATTTCCGTTGCATTATTATGGATTACCGGTTTGGCTGAATTGCTGCTGGCAATTCCATTTATCGGGGGAACTTTTGTCATCAGCACAGGCTACACGGCGCTTGGCGTCATGTTCTTGCTGCACGCAGTGACGTTATTTTTCTGCTTCCGTGAATACTCACCGAAATCCGGTTCGATTTTAGGGATTGTCACAAGCCTGGTTGCTTGGTTCCCAGTGATCGGCTGGGCGATGCATTTGCTGACAGCTGCGGTATTGCTGATCACAGCAAGCGTATCAAGTGCTCGTACACGAGTTTAATAGGACATAAAAAAACCGCCGGATGGCGGTTTTTTTATGTCTGGAAACTTAGAGAATTCTCTGCTTTTATTAATGCGGTGCAATCAAGATCTGGATAGCGAACAGCACTGCAAAAATATAAAGGATCGGGTGGACGGCTTTCCATTTGCCTTTGAAGATTTTCATCAATGGGTAAGAGATAAAGCCGAGTGCAATTCCGGTTGCGATGCTTGAAGTCAGCGGCATGGCCAGGATAATCAGGAATGCTGGGAACGCTTCATCGAATTCATCCCATTCGATATGTTTCACAGCACCAATCATTAAACTGCCGACAATGATTAATGCAGGTGCAGTGATCGCAGCAACGCTTGATAGGGAAGAAACAAGGGGGCCGAAGAAAGCGGCGATGATGAACAAGATGCCGACAGTCAATGTTGTCAGGCCTGTCCGTCCGCCAGCAGCAACGCCTGCAGAAGATTCTACATAAGCGGAAGTCGGGCTTGTGCCGAACATGGCACCGGCAGTGGCCGCAACTGAATCTGCAAGAAGTGCTTGGCGCATGCGCGGCATATCGTTGTTTTTCATGAGGCCAGCCTGTTTCGCCACACCGATCATGGTGCCCGTTGTATCGAATAACGTGACCAACAGGAATGAAAAGACGACGCCGTATAATCCGAATTCGATGACCAATTGAACTGCTTCAATCGGATTCCAGACGATGATGCCTTCGGGAAGGGATGGAAGCTGCATCAAACGGCTTTCGAATTTCAATTGGCCGGTAAAGAAGGCGATGATTGCTGTCACAATCATTCCGAAGAAAATGCCGCCGTGAATGTTCAACGACATAAAGATGAGCGTGATCATGAGGCCGACCAGCGTCAGAAGGACGGGAGCTGAAGTCAAATCGCCCAGGCCGACTAAATTCGCTTCATTTCCCACGATGATTCCGCTGAGGCGCATGCCGATAAAAGCAATGAACAGCCCGATGCCGGCAGTTATGGCGTGTTTCAGGTTTTCAGGAATGGCTTGGATGAGGATTTTGCGCATTTTGGTCAACGATAGCAGGACGAATATGATGCCAGCGACGAAGACGGCTGAAAATGCGGTGACGTAATCGATTGTGCCGCCTGATCCTAGCACCATCGAGGTGAAATATGCATTTAATCCCATTCCCGGTGCGATGGCAATGGGGTAATTAGCGAAAAGTGCCATCCAGAGCGTGCCAATTGCTGCGGCGATAATGGTTGCCAGGAATACTTGGTCAAACGGAACGCCCGCTGCACCCAAGATTACAGGATTGACAATGACAATATAAGCCATTGTTAAAAACGTTGTCATACCGGCAAGAACTTCCGTTTTAACGTCTGTGCCGAACTCTTTCAACTGAAACATTTAAATACTCCTTTCAAAATCCGAACGATTTAAACAACATTTCATATATTATTCGCTTTTATAGAGAAATGCAAGGGGTTTAGCCAAATTCTTTAAAGTCGAGTTTTCAGGTGAATATTTGTACAATGAATAAAGAAAGGATGATGAAAATGGAATTAGCGATCAATTCAACGAAAACCTTACATAACGGAGTAGAGATGCCGCGTTTCGGGCTTGGCGTGTTCAAGATGACCGACAAAGAAGAAGCGGTGAATGCCGTCCTTTCGGCACTCAAAGCAGGCTATCCGGCAATAGACACAGCAAGCATCTACGACAACGAACATGAAGTGGGGGAAGCCATCCGCGCATCCCGCATGAAGCGCGAAGACATCTTCGTCACGTCGAAAGTCTGGAATACGGACCAAGGCTACGACAATACATTGCGTGCGTTCGAAGCATCGCTGAAGCGTTTGGACTTCGATTATTTGGACCTGTATTTGACGCATTGGGCGATGCCGGATACTTATGAAGAAACGTACCGTGCCATTCAGCGGCTCTATGATGAGAAGTTGGTGCGCTCAATCGGTGTTTCAAATCACCAGCAGCACCATTTGGAAAAACTCTTGGCAACAGCGAACACGAAGCCGATGGTCAACCAGATCGAGCTTCACCCGCAATTGACGCAAGAACCGCTTCGCCAATTCTGTGCAGACAATGAAATTGCGGTCACTTCCTGGTCGCCGCTCGCACGCGGACGCTTACTTGGTGAACCGCTGCTCGGGAAGATCGGCGAGAGCCACGGCAAGTCGATCGCGCAAGTCATTATCCGCTGGCATTTGCAGCACGACTTGATCGTCATTCCGAAATCAGTGAAGCCTGAACGCATTCTCGAGAATGCCGACGTCTTCAATTTCGAGTTGTCTCCTGGACAGATGGAAATGATCGACGCTTTGAACAAGGATTGGCGCACAGGCACCCATCCCGACGAAATCCATTTGCGCTAAAAAAAAGAAGTTCCCGCTGGGGAACTTCTTTTTTTAACGGCTTGTATCTTCAACAACGATTTTTTCACCGGTAAACGGGTGGGTGAACGACATGCGGAACGCGTGGAGGTGGTATGCTCCATCCTGCGTCATTGGGCCGTCGTATAACTCGTCGCCGATGATCGGGTGGTTGATATGCGACAGGTGCGCCCGGATCTGATGGGTGCGCCCTGTTTCAAGCGTCAAGTGCAGCAATGTTTTGCCTTCCATGTGTTTCAGCACGCGGTAATGCGTCACAGCGCTTTGTCCGGAAGGGGATACGCGCCGGCGCGTCGGATGATGGCGGTCGCGGCCGAGCGGGAAATCGATCGTGCCGGTCCGGTTGACGACTTTGCCTTTGACGACGGCTTCGTAATCGCGCACAAGCTGTTTTTGCTCGAGCATGCGGTCCATTACATTTTTGGCGACCGGATGCTTCGCGACCATCAACAGGCCGGACGTTCCTTGGTCCAAGCGGTGGACGTGCTCGCCGTAGGATCCCCCATTACGTACGATATGGCCGAGGATGGCGTTGATGAAGGTATCGGTCTGTCCGGTTTCATTCGGATGGGTGGCCATGCCTTTCGGTTTTCTCGCGATGATGAAATGGTCATCTTCGAATAAAATTGGCAATTCGACATCGTGTTTCGGTTCATAAGGCGAAGAAGCCGGCGACAATTTAAAATGCAGGATCGTGCCTTTTTCCAACGGCTCTTTCCAGACCACTTCCTGATGCTTGGCATTCGTTACGCTTTTGGCCATGCGCATTTCGTGGACGACTTTCTTGCCGAGGCCCCATTCCGTGCGCAGCAATTCTTCGACAGTGATGCCGTCTTCTTGTATTTCGTAATTCCATTCCATGTGTTGTCCTCCATATAAAAGGGCCATGCGCGCCGCACATGGCTCCCCTTTGTTATTTCAATACGACTTCGTTGAAAAATTCTTCGATATTCTCTTTTGGCTGAGATCCGACCCAGCGTGAGACTTCCTCGCCATTTTCGTAATGCACGAGTGTCGGTGTCGCTTCGATGAAATAATCCTGCCAGCCTTGATCATACTCTAACAGATTATACTGGAGGACATCGACATCCATATCTTCAGCGACAGGCATCAATACAGGTGTAGTGGCCTGGCAATGCTGGCATGTCGGGCTGAAAAAATAGACTGTTGTCGGTTCGCCGCTCTTGATTTTTTCGTCCACTTCGTCTGGCACCGCAATGTTCTGGTAGTTTTCATCTGACAATAAGTCGATGGTCGGCTGCTCGAGGTCATCTGTATCGTATGGATTGTTGGCGAGTTTATCATTGTTGGATATATTCGTCAGCACGATGATCAAGGCGAATAACGCCACAACGACCCCGCCGATGATAAGCATTTTCTTCATTTTCCTGTTTCCTCCTTCAATGACTTCAGCAAATAGATGCTCATGGCCGCGATTAAGATGAATGCGGTGAGCGCTAAAAATGGGATGGTGATGAATCCGAGATAATTGATGTACTCGCCGGTGCACGGCACTTGTCCGCATGACGGCGCAGCATCAGAAAGGAAAGCCAGCTTCTGCAAGCCGTAATGATAAAGCGATATCCCCCCGCCGATGATCGACAAGGCCAGCGTCGTCGCTGCAATCCGGACATTCTTTTGGGCATAAGCGACGCCGATGACGATAACGAGCGGATACATGAAGATCCGCTGTACCCAACACAGTGTGCAAGGGGCATAGCCGCGTATTTGTGAGAAATACAGCGAACCGGCAGTGGCGATCAGCGCGACGACCCACATGGCAAGCATAATATTTTCTTGGCGCTTGGACATTGAACAGTACCTCTTTTCAAAATTACTTCTATAAAAGTATAATTCTTAACAGCGGGCAAGTAAAATAATATCAACCTGTGCCGCTATCCTATATAATAAACTGTGATACTTTTGTGAAGGAGTGGCTGCAGTGCCAGAAGAATTCGATTTGTCCCATTTTGAAAAAAGCATGATCATACGGGAAATGACGTATGCAGATATAGATGCCATCATGGAAATGCAGCGCCTCAGTTTTCCAGGAATGGATCCATGGAAAGAAGAGCAGCTCCGCAGCCATCTAGGCGTTTTCCCGCAGGGGCAGCTTGTAGCGGAACTTGACGGTAAAGTCATCGGTTCCTGCTCGAGTTTATTGATAAACTTTGATGAATACGACGACCGCCACACGTGGGATGACGTCACAGACGGTGGATACATCACGAACCATAATCCCGATGGCTACAATATGTACGGCATCGAAGTCATGGTGCATCCGGAATACCGCCGCATGCAAGTCGGCCAGCGTCTTTACGAAGCACGCAAAGAGCTGGCGCGTGAGTTGAATTTGAAATCGATCATTCTTGGCGGACGCATTCCGAATTTCCATAAATACGCGGATGAAATGTCGCCGCGTGAATACGTAGATGCGGTATCGCGCCATAAAATCTATGATCCCGTCTTGACGTTCCAATTGATGAACGGCTTCCAGCTGATGCGGATCAACCCGAATTACTTGCAGGATGATCTTGCATCCGGCAAATACGCGACATTGATGGAATGGAATAACGTCGATTACAAACCGGTGTCGAAACGCCATTTCAAAACAAGCCTTCCGGTCCGGATTTGTGTTGTCCAATATTTGATGCGCGCCATCGAATCATTCGATGATTTGGCAAACCAGGTGGAATACTTTGTCGATGTCGCTTCGGATGCACATTCCGATTTTGTCGTCTTCCCGGAAATTTTCACGACGCAGTTGATGTCTTTCCTCAACGAGCCATCGCCGAGCCAGGCAGTGCGCAAATTGACGGAATACACGCCTCAATACATTGAATTGTTCACGGACCTTGCCGTCCGTTACAACATCAATATCATCGGCGGATCGCATTTCGTCAAAGAAGAAAATGACGAAATCTACAACATCGCTTACTTGTTCCGCCGCGATGGCTCGATCGATAAGCAATACAAAATCCACATCACACCGAACGAACGCAAGTGGTGGGGAATCTCGGCCGGCGACTCGGTCCGCGTATTCGATACGGACTGCGGCAAAATCGCGATCCAGATCTGCTACGATATCGAGTTCCCGGAATTGGCGCGCATCGCGACAGACATGGGCGCGAATATCATCTTCTCGCCATTCTGTACCGAAGACCGCCAAGGCTATTTGCGCGTCCGTTATTGCGCACAGGCCCGTGCAGTCGAGAACCAGATTTACACGGTCATTTCCGGAACGGTCGGAAACTTGCCGCAAACTGAAAATATGGATATCCAGTATGCGCAATCGGGCATTTTCGCACCGTCCGATTTCGAATTCGCGCGCGACGGCATTGTCGGCGAAACCAACGCGAACTTGGAGATGGTGCTGATCGGCGATGTCGATTTGGAAATCCTGCGCCGCCAGCGCCAGAACGGTACGGTCAAGCAATTGAAGGACCGCCGCCACGACGTTTACCGCGTAGAATACAAAAAAGATTAATGCATGTGCCGCTTCCCAAAAGGAAGCGGCTTTTTTTTTGATTTTTTGGTAAACTAAGTGTATTGGAGGGATGTCTTATGACTTGGCAGGAACGGCTAAAGCGCTGGTTGGAACACAGCCAGCATGATGAAGGAACAATACAGGCTTTATCTTTGTTGAAAGATGATGAAAAAATGGCAGAAGATGCATTTTATCAGGATCTGGCATTCGGCACAGGAGGGATGCGCGGCGAAATCGGCCCGGGAACCAACCGCATGAATGTCTACACGGTCCGCAAAGCCTCACAAGGAATCGCGGATTACATCAAAGACAGCGGAGAACAGGCGATGGCGCGCGGAATCGTGATTGCGTACGACAGCCGCCGCATGTCGCCGGAGTTCGCGCTCGAAGCAGCGAAAACCTTTGCATCGAATGGCATCCACACGTATTTGTACAGCGAACCGCGCACAACGCCGCAATTGTCATTCAGCGTACGTTACTTGAATGCCTTCATGGGAGTGGTCATCACCGCCAGCCACAACCCGCCTGAATACAACGGCTATAAAGTATATGGCGACGACGGGGCACAGCTGAATCTCGAAGACGCGGACCGCGTCATTGATTTTGTCAGCCGGGTCGAAGACGAACTGGCCATCGACAATTCCGTATACGAGGAAGCATCGCTCGTCCACTTGGGTGAGCGTTTGGATGCAGCTTATATCGAACAGGCACTGACGGTGCAGGAAGGGTCGGCCAAGCCAATTTCTGCGGTCTTCACGCCGCTCCATGGGGCATCCGGTTCTACCGTGAAAAAGTTATTGGAAACAGCCGGTTATACAGACATCGCATATGTTGCGGAACAAATGCAGCCGGACGGGGAATTCCCGACAGTCAAATCGCCGAATCCCGAAGAGGCTTCTGCTTTTGAACTGGCGATGCAATACGGCGAAAAGAACGGCAGCGAATTGCTGATTGCCATCGATCCGGACGGCGACCGTGTTGGCATTGCAGTCCTTGCAGGCGGACATTACGAATTGCTGAACGGCAATCAGACGGGCGCCATCCTCATCGATTATTTATTGAGCCAGAAACAGGCGAAAGGCACGCTGCCGGACAACGGCAAAATCTTCAAGACGATTGTGACGTCTGAATTCGGCCGCGTCATTGCGGAATCGTATGGCGTTGAATGCGAAGATGTCCTAACCGGCTTTAAATTCATCGGGGAAAAGCTGAAGCACAACGATGAACATCCGCAATTCGAGTTTCTTTTCGGTTACGAGGAAAGCTATGGCTATTTGATCCGCGATTTCGCACGCGACAAAGATGCTGTCCAGGCAACTTTATTGCTGATCGAAGCCGCCGCTTATTACAAAACGCTCGGCAAAACCTTGCACGATGTGCTGGTTGAACTTTATAACCGATACGGCTGGTACCGCGAAGCGCTCGTGTCGATCACGAAAAAAGGGCTTGATGGCTCACGGGAAATCACAGCGCTTCTTGAAGGGCTGCGGAAAGACCCATTGGCTCAAATCGCCGGCATCCCGGTGGTATCGATCGAAGATTATGAAACCCAGAACCGGATTTTTGTCGATTTGAATACAAATGAAAAAATCGAGTTGCCCCAATCGAACGTCTTGAAGTATTTCCTTGAAGATGGCTCATGGGTGTGTGTCCGCCCAAGCGGCACGGAGCCGAAAGTGAAATATTATTTCGGCATTACGGCAGCGAGTGAACGCGACAGCGATGAAAAGCTGGAACTCATCAAACAGTCATTCCTGGATGAATTGGACAATCGATAAACGGAAGCTCCCTCTTGCAGGGGGCTTTTTCATTCGAAAGTACGAGGCGCGCTTGGAATGAAAAAGTGTATGGTAGAGAGACAACAGCGATGAGGTGAACGGGATGGAAGCTGGCCAGCATTCGAATGTGGCGTTATTGAAAGAAATTGCGGAATTATTGAATGAAGAAACGGATATGGGCCGGATGCTCGAAGGGGCGATTTGGAAGTTATTGAATGGCTCGGTATTCGAGGCGGCATGGATTTTCTTTATTGATAAAAATGGCAAGCATCAGCTTGCAGCGCAGGCGAATCTGCCACCGGCGCTTAAACAGAACGATTGCCGCCACCTGAAAAAAGGGGGGTGCTGGTGCGTCAAACGCTACCACGACGGCAATTTGGAAAAGGCTTCGAATATCATTGCCTGCCAGCGGATCGACAACGCCATTTCATCCGATGCCGGAGACGCCGAAGGGATTACACACCATGCTACGGTTGCGCTGCAATCGGGCAATGAAAAGTTCGGGCTTTTGAACATCGCCGCACCGGACACTGTGCGTTTTTCCAATGATGAGTTAGCGCTCTTGGAATCTGTAGCGTTCCAGATCGGCTCCGCCATCAAACGCATCCTGCTGACAAAGCAGGAGCAGGAGTTGGCATTGGTGCAGGAACGTAATAGGCTGGCGCGCGATCTGCACGATTCGGTCAACCAGCTGCTGTTTTCGGTGACGTTGACGGCCAGAGGCGGCAGTGTCATGTCGGAAGATCCGGAAGTGCAGGAAACGTTCCGTGATATCCAGCACCTGACACAAGAAGCGCTCAATGAAATGCGCGCGCTGATCTGGCAATTGCGGCCGAAAGGGCTGGAAAGCGGATTGCTCGAAGCGGTCAAAGGCTATGCCGAGATGCTCGGGCTGTCGACGGAATTGAAAGTGACCGGCGTTATCCAGCTGCCATCGCGGACAGAAGAAACGCTGTTCCGCATTGCGCAAGAGGCACTCAACAACATCCGCAAACATGCAGGCGTCCATAAAGTTCAGCTGTACATGTCGGTGACATCATCCGATGTGCTGCTGGTGATCAAAGATGAAGGGCGCGGATTTGTCATTGACGAGCATCTCTACTTGCCATCAATCGGCATCCAGAGCATGCGCGATCGTGCAAAAGCGGAAGGCGGCAGTATCGAATGGTCAAGTGAAATTGGAAGAGGCACGGAAATCCTCATCAGGATTCCGTATTAATCGGGGGAGTGGTTAACGTGGTGAAGGTTTTGATCGCCGATGACCATCATGTGGTGAGGCGCGGATTGTTATTTTTCTTGAAAACACAAAAAGACATTGAAGTGGTCGGGGAGGCGGTGAATGGCCGGGAAGCGGTGGACATGGCAGACAGGCTGCGGCCAGATATCGTGCTGATGGATCTCGTCATGCCAGAGATGGATGGCATTCAGGCAACCCAAAAAATTAAAGAACAGCATCCGGAGATGATTGTCCTGATGCTGACGAGTTTTTCGGATCGTGATCACGTCGTACCGGCCATGGAAGCGGGGGCAGCCGGCTACCAATTGAAAGACATCGAACCCGATGAATTGGTGGAATCGATCCGGAGTTTGATGCGCGGCGAAAATACGCTGCACCCGAAAGCGACGACCGAGTTGTTGAAAGGGCCCACTGAACCGGCGCCGCATACACTGAACCTTTTGACGCCGCGTGAAAAAGAAGTGCTGGCGGAGTTGACCAAAGGCAAGAGCAACCGGGAAATTGCATCGGCGTTATTTGTCACGGAAAAGACAGTGAAAACACATATCTCGAACATATTCAACAAGCTGGAAGTGCAGGACCGTACACAGGCGGCGCTTTACGCAGTCAAGCACGGACTCACCGGATCAGGGAATTAAATAGAAAAAAGAAGCAAGCCGAATGACGGCTTGCTTCTTTTTAACGTTTTTTGACCGGGCGTTTGCGGTTGTCTTTCGTGATTTGTTTCCATTTGCCGCGCTCCGCTTTTTGGGCGGCCGCATCGCTTTTACGTTCGATATGCGCAAGTTCGCGTTTCAGCTTGATGTAGCTGCGGTAGCGGTCATGCTGCAATTCGCCGCTCAGCAAGGCTTCCTGCACGCGGCAACCGGGTTCATTGCCATGCTGGCAATCACGGAAGCGGCATTCTTCAGCGAAATGCTCGACATCGGCAAAGCCGCTTTCAACGCCTTCTTCGTAATCGCCGAGCTGAAATTCCCTCATTCCGGGGGTATCGATCAGCAAGCCGCCAAGCGGCAGGCGCACCAGCTCGCGGTGGGTCGTCGTATGGCGTCCTTTGCTGTCATCTTCACGGATATCCTGCACGGCCATCAATTCACTGCCGGATAAGGCGTTGATCAGCGATGATTTGCCGACGCCGGAAGAGCCGAGCAGGGCGCCGGTATGGTTTGGCAACAGCAATTTCTGCAATTCGCCGATGCCTTCGCCGGTGACGCTCGATACCGCAATCGTGGGAATGCCGAATGCCACTGATTCCAATTCGCGCATATACGGCTCCACGTCTGCGCATTGGTCTTTTTTAGTCAGTACGATGACCGGATTAGCGCCGGAATCCCAGGCGGCAATCAAATAGCGTTCCAAACGCCGGACGTTAAAATCATGGTTCAATGACATGACGAGAAACACATAATCGACATTGACGGCAATCAATTGGATGTCCGAAGTTTCGCCAGCCGCTTTTCTGGAGAACTGCGATGAACGAGGGAGGACATTGTGGATGATCCCTTTTTCCTCGCCGGGCATCTGTTCGACCATAACCCAGTCGCCGACTGCCGGGAATTCGCTGTGCGCGTGTTCATGGCGGTATTTGCCGGATAATGTGCTGAGCCAGTCGCCGCGTTCCGTCACCACGCGGTAGATGTTCTTGTGTTCAAGCGTGACACGTCCGGGAATCCCGGAAGGCCCTGTTTTTTCTTGCCATGCTGTATTCCAGCCATATTGTTCGATTAAATTCAATGTAATTTCCTCCTATTATGCAAAATAAAAAACCATGGATGCGAGCAAATCGCAGTCCATGGTCCCCGGGCATAATGGAAGAAGCGTATCGTCAGCGATACACAGAGTGGGGTACTATAGACTGGATTTGCGTATTAACAATGATCGTTGCCATAATACCTCACCTCTTTCTTCAAGTTACTTTAAAGATACTGTATCCTTAAAACCAGGTCAAGGACTTTTTGTGCAAAAGTTATTGTAAATCAGATTATTAAAAATACCTGCAGCAATCCCGTTTTGCAACAGGGCAGTCTCTGTTTGCCTTCAACCTGTTGAGGGGAAAGCATTAATAGACGATTATTGGAAAGCGAGGAGAAAAGATGAAGTCCACTATATATTTATTCAAAGAAAAATTTTGGTTGACGCCCGCGATTTTCAGCATCTTAGCGATTGCGTTATCGGTCGGCTTTTTTTATGTGGACTTGCTGCTTGTCGAACGGTTCAAAGAATTTATCCCGTCAATTTTGCTGACGAAAGTCGATTTGGCAAAAACGATCATGGGGACTTTGGCAGGTGCACTGCTGACGATGAGCACTTTTACATTTTCAACAATCCTGGTTGTTTTAACGATGTATTCCGCCCAGTTTTCACCGAGGGCATTGAAAAACTTCGTCCACGATCCGGTGACTTGGCGGGTGCTGGGCATTTTCCTTGGCGGCTTTATTTACAACACCCTTTCCTTATTGTTTATGAGGGATGACTTGTATACACATGATGTATTGTCGACGTTTGTCGGAATTGTCATCGCTTTTTTCTGCCTTGGCACGTTCGCCTACTTTATCCATTACATAGCCACGACGGTGCAGGTGAGCAAATTAATCGAAGTGCTTATCAAAGATGCGGAAGATGTGATTTCCTATTACGAGGAGTTCGAGGAAAAATGCGCTGTTTCAGAAATTTCGGATGGCTTGAATCCTATCGGGATCATTGAAACCGTCAACGCTGAAACGAGCGGCTACCTGCAATTCATGTCTTTTGAGAAGCTGCTTGGGCACGCGGATAAAAATGGATTTGAGGTAGACGTCCTTGTTTGCATCGGCGATTACATTTATGAAGGCAAACCGTTGATGAACATCTACAGAAAAGAAGGGCAGGACTATGATGTCAGCGGCTATTATTCCATCGGAGGCGAACGGTCGGCTGAACAAGATTTGCCGTACGCATTGCAGAAGCTGGTGGAAATTGCTCTGCGTGCAATTTCTCCCGGCATCAACGATCCGAATACCGCCAATGACATAATCGTCCGCATCGGCAGGCTGCTTGGGAAAACCGCTCACATCCCGCACGGGGAATTGGCGTTGGCCAATAAAGAAGGGCAGCATATCGTGAAATGTACGCTGCCGGAATTTTCCGGCGTGTTGTATAAAGTTTATTATCAAATGGCCTATTATGGAAAAGAGGATATTTCAGTGATGCATTCCATGGCCGATTCGCTTAAAATAGTCGCTGAGCTGGCTCCTTCCGAGCATCACCAAGCAATTTGGGATATCCAGACATACATTCTGGAATCGCTCGAAGGGCAGCAATTGAAATCGATGGACCAGGACTTCCTGCAGAAGAAAGTCGATGAGCTGGCAGTGGCCACTGGCCAGCGTTCCATCCAGATCGGTGCTTTGGCAGGGGAATGATCTTGCTTGGGCGGCTTCACTAAACAAAAAAAGGACGGCGAAAAGATTTCTTTTCGCCGTCCTTTTTGAAATTTTTTCAGTCATCCTCATCTTCGTAAACCGGCTCGATATGAACATGGATTACGCAGTGGGGCTTAACTTTATGGATTTTTCTTTCGACTTCTTCTGTGATCCAGTGGCTTTGAACGACGTTCAGAGATGGATTGACCGCAATCGTCAAATCGATGAACATGACGTTGCCGTGGTTACGCCCTTTGAAATCACGAAGTTCTCGGACGCCGGGCACTTTTCGGACAAGCACGGACATTGTTTCCACTTCATCTTCATTAAAGCCGTCGGTCAACGTCCACACAGCTTCTTTGAAAATATCCACAGCTGTTTTGATGATGATCAAGCCGACGATGAAGGCGGTGATGACGTCGAGTATCGGCGCGCCAAAAACTGCACCGATAATGCCGATGCCCGCTCCGATGCTGACTAGGGCATCCGACCGGTTGTCGTAGGCGGCAGCCCGGACCGCAGAGCTTTTGATTTCTTTGCTGAGCTTGATGTTAAAGCGGTAAACGAAGTACATGACGATAGCACTGAAAAAAGCGACTCCCGCTGTGAATAGGGAAGGTGTGGCTTCCACCGGGATGAAGAAGTTTTGGACGGCACCCAGCAGCACTTGCAGCCCGATGACCGCCATGATGAAAGATGCCAGCAACGAAGCGATCGTCTCCGCCCGCAGGTGTCCGTAATGATGATTTTCATCGGGCGGCTTTTGGGAAATGCGCAGCCCGATGAGCACAGCTACCGAAGCGATAATATCCGTCAAATTATTCAGCCCATCCGCTTTTAAAGCTTCAGATGAACCGGCATAGCCGAAGCCGAGTTTGATGGCGCTGAGAAAAACATAAGCGCCAATGCTGATCCAGGCGCCTTTTTCCCCTTTGCGTAAGTTTGTATAGAGTTCCATAAAGTTTCCTGCCTCCAAGTCTCCTGAACAAAGTGAAACGACCCTCGAATGAGAGCCGTTTCAATAGAACATATGATAGTCAGTCCACCTAGGCAGAAAGCCGGATGAACGGTTAGAAGTGCTGTGAAATTATATTTTTAGCTTTATTAGTATAGCAGGAAATGCGCAGGAACGCCAATCGGGAAAAGGTGCCGAGTTTACTTTAACCAGATGGTACATGACAACATATAAGCAATCAGTTATGCTTTAATTGAAGCAAAAATACAGGCAAAGCTGAAATTCGTTTTTCAGCAAAGCCGGCGCATTAAAGGAGACGATTATGGCAAAGAAGAATTACATGGAAATTTTGAAAGCTTCCACAAAACTGGGGCTCACTTCATTCGGCGGGCCGACTGCCCATCTCGGGTATTTCCGGGAAGAATATGTCGTCAAACGGAAATGGCTGGATGACAAAGCATACGCTGATCTTGTGGCGTTATGCCAATTCCTGCCTGGACCGGCAAGTTCACAGGTCGGCATTTCAGTAGGAATGCTGAGAGGCGGAATCTTCGGCGGCTTCCTGTCTTGGTTCGGCTTCACGATGCCGTCAGTCATCTTATTGGTGTTGTTCGCAATGCTAGTATCCAATGCGTCGTTCGACAGCGGCTGGATCCACGGTTTGAAAATTGTCGCCGTCGCGGTAGTCGCCCACGCATTGATGGGAATGGGGAAATCGTTGGCGCCGGACTTGCCAAGAATTGCGCTTGCTGTCGCGGCCGCAGCGGCTATTCTGCTTGTGCCTACTGCATGGGCCCAAATAGCGGTCATCGTTTTAGCAGGGATTTTTGGCTATTATATGTACCGCAAAGAAAAGGCGCCGGAAGCGGTGAAGCTGGCACTTACGTTTGGCAGAAAAACAGGGATTGCGGCTTGGACGATTTTCGCCGCGTTGCTGGTCGGGCTTCCGTTGCTGAGGCCGTTCTTTGAATCTGCGCTCTATGCGATTTTCGATATTTATTACCGGGTCGGATCGATTGTGTTTGGTGGAGGCCATGTCGTTCTGCCAATGCTGGAGCGGGAAGTGGTGCCAGGATGGATGGGTCCGGATGTTTTCATCTCGGGTTATGGAGCTGCACAAGCAGTCCCGGGACCGCTGTTCACATTGGCTGGCTATCTTGGCCAGATCATGTCAGGTGGATGGGGAGCGGTCATTGCGGTCATTGCGATGTTCTTGCCCTCCTTCCTGCTGGTCCTCGGCACGCTGCCATTTTGGAGTGTTATCCGCACGAAGTCAGGCGTTCAGGCCGCTTTAAAAGGAGTGAATGCGGGTGTTGTCGGCATTCTGCTCGCCGCTTTGTATGATCCGGTCTTTACATCGGGTATTCGTGGGCCGGTTGATTTTGCCATTGCGATTACTGCGTTTGCAATGTTAGTCTATTTTAAACTGGCACCATGGGTTGTTGTGTTGGTCACGGCGATTCTTGGCGCTATGTCTTACGCATTTCTATAAGGGGGAAGAATCATGGCGGCTGAAAAACAGCTTGATGAAATGGATTCGCTTGCGCGTTTTAAAAAAGAATTTTACCAAACTGAAAACCAAATATACATGGACGGCAATTCGTTAGGATTGATATCGAAACGTGCGGAAGCTAAATTGCTGGAGGTCGCGGAAAGCTGGAAAATCCACGGCATTGACGGCTGGACAGAAGGGAAAGACCCATGGTTTACGATGGCGGAAAACCTGAGTGCCCGCATTGCTCCTTTGGTCGGGGCGAAACCGCATGAAGTGATGGTGACAGGATCGATTACTTCCAATATTCATCAGATGCTGTCCACTATTTTTCAGCCAAGCGGGGACCGCTTTGCAATCGTGGTTGATGAGCTGAATTTTCCGTCAGATATTTACGCGGTGGAAAGCCATCTGCGCCTGCGCGGACTAGATCCGGCAACAGCCATGAAAAAAGTACGGAGCCGTGACGGCTTCACATTGGAATTGCAGGACATTATTGATGAATTGACTGATGAAGTGGCAATTATCATGCTGCCGTCGGTCCTTTACCGCAGCGGGCAATTGCTGCCGATCCGGGAAATTGCGGAAGCCGCACATGAAAAAGGGATTTTGGTCGGATTTGATTTGGCCCATTCCATCGGTGCTTTGCCT
This sequence comes from Planococcus sp. APC 3906, assembly GCF_030407685.1. NCBI lineage: Bacteria > Bacillati > Bacillota > Bacilli > Caryophanales > Caryophanaceae > Planococcus > Planococcus sp. APC 3906. The sequence continues at coordinate 28,617 of NZ_JASDCW010000018.1, forward strand.
CACGAACTGCATGATTGCGGTGTGGACTTTGCGGTTTGGTGCCATTATAAATACATGAATTCAGGACCTGGCGGAACGGGTGGATTGTACATCCATGAACGCCACCACGACTTGCTGCCAGGCAACGCCGGCTGGTTCGGCTCGGACAAAGCGAAGCAATTCGATATGGACCATTCGTTTTCGAAAGCGGAAGGGGCCGGCGCTTATCAAATCGGCACGCCGAATATTTTCAGCATGGCGCCATTGCTTGGGAGCATTGAAATTTTCGAAGAAGCAGGCATTGAGGCCGTGCGTGAAAAATCACTTCAACTGACAAGCATGCTGCGCGAGTTGATCGCCCAGAAAATTCCGGCGCTGAAAGACGTGACGCCTGTTGAAGACGCTGGGCGCGGCGGCCATATCGCGTTGGCTCATGAAGAAGCGGCGCGCATCTGCAAAGCCTTGAAAGAGGCTGGCGTTGTACCCGATTTCCGTGCGCCGAACATTATCCGCTTGGCTCCGGTAGCGCTTTATACGTCTTACAGCGATGTTGAAAAAGTGGTGGAGCGTTTGAAGGCCATCATGGACAATGAAGTCTACAAAAACTTCAGCAACGACAGAAACGTGGTGGCGTAAGTGGCAAAGAAGATTATTGATATTTCCATGGCATTGGATGCGCAGACGCCGGAATGGCCGGGAGACGTGCCATTCAAGTTCCGCCTGTCAGTGACACAAGAACAAAGCGGATCGGTGAATATTGGTGAATTGTCCACGAGCACGCATATGGGCACGCACATTGATGCGCCTTTCCATTACGATGACAATGGTTTAAAAGTGGAAGAATTGCCGCTGGATATCTATTTGACAAAAGCTCAAGTGGTCGATGTAGCGGCCGTTGCGAAAGTATTGGTGAAAAATCTGCCTGAAATAGAAGAAGGGGTGGAAGCTGTGCTGCTGCATACAGCGGCATGGCAAGACCGAACAGAATTCCCCGCTTCCTGGCCGGAATTCGACACATCGATTGCCGAATGGATGGTCCGCAAAGGGATCCGCCTCTTTGGCGTCGATGTCCCTTCGGTGGATCCGCAGACCAGCAAAGACTTGCCGATGCACCAGGCGATGAACCGCAATGGGCGCTTTATTCTGGAAGGCATCGTATTAGAAGGTGTTCCTGCAGGGGTTTATCAGTTGGCTGCCTTGCCGCTAAAAATTACAGGAGCGGATGGAAGCCCGGTCCGCGCAGTTTTATACACATGAAAAAACCCGTCTCTTTTTAAAAGAGGCGGGTTTTACATATAATGAGATCGGAAATAAGGTTCAAGATTTTTTATATTGATGGCAATTTCATCACAAATTTCTTGATAAAGAGCCCATTGTTCATGTTCGTCGGAACTGCGCAGCTCAGGGTTGCGAATATCCCATACTAGTAATTTTTGTAGAGGCAAATCCGCCGGTATATCGGCACCTTCCAAATCGCTGTCGTGCAAAGCGATAATCAGATCGGCTTCGCCAACTTCTTTGGAGTTGTAAGAGCGAGGCTCGACTTTCGGTATTTCAAATACGACTTCTTTCATCACTTGAAAAGGTGTTTCAGTGAATTGCGGCTGGCCCCACGCCGCGCTCCGAATGTCCCAGTCAGGAAGTTCCAGGCGATTCGCCCAGATTTCAGCCATGAGACCGCGGTGCTGGTGTGAGTCCAGAAAATATACGGTATGTTTTGACATAGCTGCTTCCCTTCTTCCTTTACCAATTTTATTGATTTTGCTTCTTAGTAATGTTTACCCACCATATATTGCGCTAAACTGATAAATTTATGACAATATAATGTATAAAATATTGTCTTAAAGCGAAAAAAACCACAAAATGAGAGTAAATACCTAACTCGCACTTTGTGGAATCGTAATTATTTGATAACTAGCACCGAACATGGTGAATCTTTCAATAAACGTTTGCTGACTGAACCGATGAAAAATTTCTGAAGTCCGGATTTTCCGCTGTTGCCGACCACCAGCAGATCGACATTCTGTTCATCGATGTAAGCTGGAATCATTTTGCTGGCGCTGCCTTCAAGTGCCAACACATTCGCTTTGACGCCTTTGGCATCCAACTGCTGCTGAATGGCAGTATGCATATGCTTGGAGTATTCTGTAGCTGAATCTTCGTAATCATCAGGGCGTTTCAAATCACTTGGCGCACGGTAATCGTTTTCGCCAATTTCAGGAGGCATATACTGGGCATATGTGCTGTCCACGTTGGCCGAAACCACTCTTGGAGAAACATCGCCGATTCGCGCCGCCCGGAAATTTTCATGATATTCTTCGTTGACGTAAATGACATTCAACTTGGCATCCGGCATCGCTTCCATCAGTTTAAGCGCTTGTTCAAGTGCCATTTTGCTTCCTTCTGAACCATCGTAAGCAACCGCAATGTTGTGAAACATCCTTACCATCTCCGATCAAATGATTTTATTAGTACTAAATTACCCTAAGAGCACTCAATGAAACATTCCTCTTTGTTGTAAAATAGAATTTATTCGAAAAACGTTGACAATTCAAAAATGGCAGTGGTACTCTTGAATTACCAAATCAAAGGAAAAGGAGGTTATGGCAATGAAAAAGTCAATCCGCGTATTTTCAGCTAATTTCATATCGTTGCCAGGCCTCCTTGTAATTAGTCTTTGAATTTATTTCGTGACTAGAATTAGTTAGGGCAGGTCTGCGGACTTGCCTTTTTTCGTGCACGCGCACCTTGAAAATGGGTGCGCGTTTTTTTATGGTCAACGACTGGAAAAATTTTGAATTTACGAGGATGGTTTGGTCAGCCTTAGGCTGTGCAAATAAATAACGCCGTTTTGCCATTCCAGACGGCTAGTGAAAATTCGCTTTGGAACATCGGCAAAACAAATAAAACGAGAAGGGGAGAATGAAGATGAGAAAGCTTCAAACACGGAAAATCATGATCAAGGAATCGCTTGAAGGCGACTAGCGGAAGACAGAAAAAGAAAGTGGGAGTAAACGATGTTTAGTGTTTTATGGAAATTAAGATGGTTTTTTAAAGAAAATTGGATCCGCTACAGCATTGCCGTAGGGCTCCTGATGATCGCCAACGTACTGGAAATCATTCCGCCTTGGCTGATCGGGCTGGCAATCGACGCAATTGCACAGGAAGAAATGACTTCGCTTTTGCTGTGGCAATATGTCGGCGTATTAGCGGCATCAATGGTGCTCGCCTATATAACGAATTTTGTTTGGCAATACCAGTTGTTTGGCGGAGCTTACGTTATCGAACGCCAACTCCGTTCGAGCCTGATGGGCCATTTCATGAAGATGACGCCTACGTTCTATGAGAAAAATCGGACGGGCGACTTGATGGCTCGTGCAACAAATGATTTGCGTGCAATCTCGGAAACCGCCGGCTTCGGCATTTTGACGCTTGTCGATTCGACGCTGTATATGGCTACGATCATTGTCGCAATGGGAATGCTTGTGTCATGGGAGTTGACGTTCTTGGCGTTGATTCCGCTGCCGATCCTGGCGATTATCGTACAAGTGCTGGGCAAGAAAATCCATGCCCGCTACACGGCGGCGCAAGATGCGTTCGGCGATATGAATGACAGCGTCCTCGAATCGATCGGCGGTGTCCGGGTTATCCGTGCGTATGTGCAGGAACGGAAATCTGAAAAAGGTTTTTCCGATATGACTTCTGATGTCTACGAAAAATACATGGCTGTTGAACGGATTGATGCCTTATTCGCTCCGGTTACGAAAGTCCTGACGACGATCAGCTATATGATCGGTCTGGGCTATGGTGCGTTCCTTGTTGCAGAAGGGACCATGACGCTGGGCGACTTGGTCGCGTTCAATGTCTACCTCGGGATGATCGTCTGGCCGATGTTCGCCATCGGGGAAATGATCAATATCCTGCAGCGCGGCAATGCTTCGCTTGACCGGGTGGATGAAACACTCGGCCATAAAGAGGATGTCGCCGAAGCGCTGCATCCGAAAACGCTGGAGACGCCAAGCCGAATCAATTTCAAAGATTTCAGCTTTACGTATCCGCAGTCGAGTTCGATCAATTTGCAAGGCATCAATTTGTCGTTGAACAGCGGACAGACGCTCGGCATTGTCGGCAAAACGGGCAGCGGGAAGACGACGTTCGTCAAACAATTGCTGCGTGAATATCCAGCGGGCGAAGGGGCGGTCCTTATGGACGGCATCGATCTGGCAGAGCTGCCGAAAGACCAGCTGCGCAGCTGGATCGGCTATGTCCCGCAGGACCACGTGCTGTTTTCCCGTTCGGTGCGCGACAATATCCTGTTCGGGAAACGGGATGCCACGGATGAAGACATCCAGGAAGCGATCCGCGTCGCCCATTTCGAGTCGGATCTGGCGAAGCTGCCAAACGGCTTGGAGACAATGGTCGGGGAAAAAGGGGTTGCATTGTCCGGCGGCCAGAAACAGCGCATTTCGATTGCGCGTGCGTTGATCAAAAAGCCGGAAATTCTCATTCTGGACGATTCGCTTTCCGCAGTCGATGCGAAGACGGAAGCGAAAATCATCGAAAATATCCAAAACGAGCGTTCCGGCAAAACGACAATCATCACGACGCACCGGCTTTCTGCCGTGCAGCATGCCGATTGGATCGTGGTGCTTGATGAAGGAAAAATCATTGAAGAAGGAACTCATGAGGATCTGTTGAAAGCGGGCGGTTGGTTCCACGAACAATTTCTTCGCCAACAGATCGAGGAGGTGTAATCATGGGGACAGGAAAAAGATTAGTCCATTACGCCCTGAATTTTAAAGGGATGTTGATATGGGGGCTTGTGCTCCTGGCGATTGCGGTAGCGGCAGATCTCGCTGCTCCGCTGATCGCCAAAGAAATAATCGATGAGCACATCGCGCCTATGCAGGGCGGTGCTGTGAATTTCGAACCGATTGCGTATTTATTGGTGATTTTCCTGGCATTCGGCATCGTAGCGGCAATATTCCGCTACCTCCAGTTCATCTTCCTGCAAAAAGGGGCGAACAGCATCATCAAAAAAATGCGCAACGACGTTTATGGCCATGTCCAGACATTGCCAATCCGTTATTTCGACAATTTGCCAGCCGGCAAAGTCGTGTCGCGCATCACCAACGATACAGAAGCAATCCGCGAATTATTCTTTACGGTATTCTCTCAATTCGCAACGAGCTTTATGTATATGGCAGGAATCTATGCGGCGTTGTTCTACCTCGATTGGAAACTCGCGGCTATCATGCTGGTGCTCATCCCGATGCTTTACGGCTGGATGCTCATCTACCGCAAATTCGCGGCTCGATACAATCATGTTGTCCGCGAAAAATTGAGCGATATGAATGCCATGATCAACGAGTCGATTCAAGGAATGACGATCATCCAGGCTTTCCGCAATGAAAAGAACATGAAAGCCGAATTCGAAGAAATGAACAATACCCATTACCAGTTCCAGCAGAAGCTGCTCGTACTTGAGGCAGCGGCTTCGCATAATATGGTGGGCGTCTTGCGCGTATTGATATTCATCTTGTTCATCGCATATTTCGGAAGCGGCTCGATCAGCGGGGAAGGCATGGTGACAGTCGGTGTACTGTACGCATTCATCGATTACATCATCCGCTTATTCAATCCAATCAGCGGCATCGTCAACCAGTTTTCACGCCTGGAACAAGCACTTGTTGCAGCGGAACGGGTCTTCCGTCTGCTCGACTTGCAGGGAGAACCGGTCAGCGACGCGAAAGTGGCACGCTATAGAGGCAATGTCCGCTTTGAGGATGTCTGGTTTGCGTATGACGCAGAAGAATATGTCTTGAAGAACATTGATTTTGAAGCGAAGCAAGGGGAGACGGTGGCGCTTGTCGGACATACCGGTTCCGGTAAAAGCTCAATCATGAACTTGCTGCTTCGGTTCTACGATGTATCCAAAGGCCAGATTACGATCGATGGCATCAACATCAACGACATGACACGCCAATCGGTCCGCGAGCACATGGGGATCGTACTCCAGGATCCGTATTTGTTTACAGGCACGATTGAATCGAATGTGTCGCTTGGCGACGAACGCATCACGCGCAAAATGGTGGAAGACGCACTTGAAGCGGTTGGCGGCGAACGCGTCCTCAAGCATTTGCCGAACGGCATTGACGAGCCGGTTGTCGAAAAAGGCAGCACCTTGTCATCCGGACAGCGCCAATTGGTGTCTTTCGCCCGGGCCTTGGCTTTCGATCCGGCAATCCTGATTTTAGATGAAGCCACATCGAACATCGATACAGAAACTGAAGAAATCATTCAGCACGCGATGAACGTATTGAAGAAAGGCCGCACGACGTTCATCATCGCCCATCGGCTGTCGACGATTAAAAACGCTGACCGCATCCTGGTCCTCGACCACGGTGAAATCGCCGAAATGGGCTCTCACGAAGAATTGATGAAACTTGGCGGCCAGTACCACCAGATGTACAAAATCCAATCGGGAATGTCTCCTGCCCAGCAAGTCGGGTAGAAGGGGCATTCCCCTTTTTTCGTTGAATTGCTATTGCTGTTAAAAAACGGCGGCGTTACCTATAATGAAAAAGCGGGAAGAAAAAAACGCCGGAACTTTTCCGGCGTTTCCAGCTTATTGAGAAAGTTAAATTCTTTTTTTGATAGGTTCGATATTCCGCAAAACAGCTGCGCTTGCCGCGGGCGAGCGCCAAGCCTCCTCGTCCGCTACGCTCCCTGCGGGGTCTCGGCTGTCTCGCTTTCCCGCAGGCGTCTCCGCTGTTTTGCTCCATATCTGGAGAACAGGAAAGAAACTATAGAAAGTGTATCTTTCCTGTTTTTCAGTAAAAGAAATAACATTCTATTAAGAAATACTTTGGAATGAAGCGGAAGGCGGCGACTCCAGCGGGCAAAGCCTGAGCTGAAGGCCCCGCAGGAGCGGCAGCGACGAGGAGACTGAAGCCAGGCCCGCGGAAAGCGTCCGCCTGAAGCGAAATGCAAAACAACTATCTAAGTTTCTCGACAGTCTGAAAAAGCCGGAACTTTTCCGGCGTTTCAATCGTATACATGGAATAGCATCAGTTCATGGATCATCGTTTTCACGGACTCCTCGTCCTGCGGCGGATCCGTCAGCCAAGCGATTTTTCCGTCAGGATGGTATTCGCCCGCGATGCGTTCACTTTTATAGAAGAAGGAAATGTTCCAGCCAGGAAGCTGGGCATTTTCGAACATTGGCTTGAATTTAAAATGCTGAAGCATAGATATCCCCCTTTGCGTCTCTTCTATAGTATAAAGGGATGGAATCAGATTGACAAAGAAGAAAAAGAAAAGAGTGAAGAGATTGAACATAATATTAACGCTGGTCTTCATGGCCATCATCGGGGCTTTAATCGGGGGTGTCACGAACTTTATCGCCATCAAAATGCTTTTCCGCCCGTATAAAGCGATATACATCGGCTCGTGGCGGGTGCCGCTGACGCCAGGGCTGATCCCGAAAAGGCGCGATGAATTATCCACTCAATTAGGGCGTACGATTGTCGATCACTTGTTGACGCCGGAAACGTTCAAAAAACGGTTTTTAAATGAAGAAATGCAGATTCGGACAGAAGGATGGATCCAGCGGCAGCTTAAAACCCACGCTTTCCAATCTTCCCGTTCATTGAAAGATTGGCTGGAAGTCGCAAATCAGCAAGACATCGATGTGAAAATCGAGTCGAAACTGGATGAATTGGTGGACCGCCAAGCGGATTCGGTCCGGTCGTATATCGAAGGAAAAACGATTCGTGAGCTGATGCCTGAAAATTGGAAAGCGGAAGCCGAAGTGAAAATTATCCACGGCGTCAAATACGGCATCGATCGGGCAACCGATTATTTTGTGTCGTTCCAAGGACGCCAGACCATAAAAACGTTCTTTGAGGAATTTCTGGCTTCCCGGGGGCGCTTTGGCAATATGCTGCAATCGCTGCTCGGTGAATCACGGCCGATTGTCGACCGCATCCAGCCCGAAATTGTGAAATTCCTGAACTCTCCGAAGACCTTTGAACTGGTGACTTCGCTGGCTCACGGCGAATGGGAGAAGCTTCAAGACAAAAAAGCAGAGGACCTGCTGAAAGAATTCGATTTCAGCCCGACACTCGATTCAGTAAAGCAATATGTACGTGAAACAGCCAATATCAACGGGCGTCTGGGTGCAACGCTTGCACAGACTTGGCCAACCGGGTTAGAATGGACAGGGAAACACCTCACACCGCTTGTTGCTGAATTTATTTTTCAGCAAGGGGAAGTGAGATTGGAAGAAGCCTTGCGCAAAATCAACATCGAGAGCATGGTGAAAGAGCAAGTCGATTCATTTGAACTCAGCCGGTTGGAAGAGCTTGTACTGGGCATTTCACGGCGCGAGTTGAAAATGATCACGGTTCTGGGTGCATTCCTTGGTGGACTGATCGGTTTAGTCCAGGGGCTTGTGGCCATAGGGCTGAATATTTAAGCAGAGGAGAATGATGATGACAGTTAACATCTATGACGATATCAACAAATTGGAAAGCACGTTCCGCAGCACAGAGGAATACGTAAAATTGCAGCAAGCGGTTGAAGCCGTATCTTCAGATAGCGAATCGAACGAATTGTTCAAGAGCTTCCGCGACTTGCAGATCACACTTCAGCAAAAGCAGGCTCAAGGCGAAGAAATCACAGAGCAGGAAATGATGGACGCACAAGCTACAGCAGTGGCTGCACAGGAAAACCCGAAAATCTTGGCAATGCTTGAAGCAGAAATGGGCCTTAGCCAGATTATCGACGAAGTTAACCGCGTTTTGATCAAACCAGTTCAATCCCTATACGAATCCATGTAATTCCTTTCAACTGACGGCAATTTCCACGAACATCGCCATAAAAAAAGGGATTTCACAAGAAGACACCGAATACGTAAAGATGAATCACAATTCATTTTTGCGAAAGGGTGTCTTTTTGTATGTTTGAAACAATAGAATTGACGAAACAAGGGCGTACCGGTTATTTAAAACTGAACCGGCCACAAGCGATGAATGCGATGAACGGAACGATGATGAAAGAACTTGCGGAATGCTTTGAATCCCTTCATCACGACACTGAGCTTCAAGTATTGGTGATCCATGGCGAAGGCAAGGCATTTTCAGCCGGCGGCGATATCAAGGAAATGATGGATCCGGAAAATCCGATGGATATCGACAGTGTCATGGTGGACGTCAGCCGTTTGGCGAAAGCGCTTTATACGCTGCCGCAGGTTACCATTGCCGCTATCCACGGCGCTTCAGCCGGCCTTGCTTTTAGCATCGCTTTGGCATGCGACCACATCATTGCTGAAGAAAACAGCAAACTGGCGATGAACTTCATCGGCATCGGGCTGGTGCCGGACGGCGGCGGACATTTCTTCATGAAAGAGCGTGTCGGTTCACCGAAAGCTCAGCAAATGATCTGGGCTGGCCAAATCCTGAAAGCGCATGATGCGCTGGCGAAGGGTATCATTGATGAAGTGACCGCTGAAGGCCGCTCGATGGAATACGCCAATGCTTACGTTGAGCAAACATTGGCTTCACCTGTTAAAGCGAAACTGGCAACAAAACATATCCTGCACCAATTGAAAGTCGGAGAACTGGAAAAAGTGCTCGAGCTGGAAGCAGTTGCCCAGTCGGCAATGCGCAAGAGCACCGACCATCTCGAAGGCATCCAGGCATTCGTCGAAAAACGGAAACCGGAGTTCCAGGGGAAATAAGCGGAATGAATTATTGACTACACTTTAAAACATTAGATTAAAAAAACTGCATTATATTTCATGTTGAGTCGATATTCCTCAAAACAGCCCCGCAAGCCCGTATGCACTGAATCCCTGTGGGCTGTTTTGCTTCATATCTGAAAACTGCAGAAAAAGCGCAGGTTTGCTATTAAGAAACACCTTTGAATGGAGCGTAAGGCGGCGACTCCTGCGGGATTAGCGAGTCAGGCGAGACCCTGCAACGCTCTTCAATGTTTCGAAGCTAGCGCAGCGATGCAGAAACAGGAGCGCAGCGACGAAGCGGCTCGGCGCTCGCCCCGCGGAAAGCGTCCGCCTGAAGCGAAATGAAAAGAATATAGAAAACTTCTCAACAAAAGACAAAAGGTGCAACGGGGAAAGCCCCGTTGCACCTTTTGGTCTTAAGAATGGAACAATAATAATTTGCCTGCTGGAGAAGCAAGGCGATGCGTTTTTTCCAGAAGTGATTTCTCTTCCAGAAGCGCTTGGCCTTGTTCTTTTGCCTGGCTGTCGTTTTCAGCAGTGAATGTTTCCTCGGTAATCAATTCACCGTTTTTTTCATAGGCGGTCAATTTATAAGTTCGCATGAATCGACAACTCCTTCTGAATGGTTGTTCATTTTTCAGTATATCGGTTTTTACGGAAAATGTCCCTGTTTTTGAAACATTTCAACAAGAGCTTCGTATAGAAAAGAGAAGGGGGAATGAGCGATGGGTTTAAAAGTGGAGAATGCCACAAAGAAATTCGGGGATTTTACAGCGGTGGACAATTTGTCGCTAGTGGTTGAAAGAGGGCAAATGTACGGATTCCTTGGCGCGAACGGCGCAGGGAAGACGACCACTTTCCGAATGATTTTAGGGCTGCTGAACCAGACGCACGGAACGGTGACGTGGAACGGCAAGCCGATTACATACGCGAACAGCCCTGAAATCGGTTATTTGCCGGAAGAGCGGGGGCTGTATCCGAAAATGCGGGTGGAAGAACAGCTTGTTTATTTGGCACAGCTGCGCAAGATGCCCGTCGCGGAAGCAAAACGCGAAGTACATAAATGGCTTGAGCGCTTTGAAGTGCCGCATTACGCATCGAAAAAAGTGGAAGAGCTGTCAAAGGGCAATCAGCAAAAAATTCAATTGATAGCTTCGTTGATCCATAAACCGTCGCTGCTGATACTGGATGAACCTTTTTCCGGTTTGGACCCGGTCAATGTCGGCATGTTGAAGTCCGCGATCCTGGATTTTCAAAAGCAAGGGGCGACAATCGTGTTCTCCAGCCACCGTATGGACCATGTAGAGGAATTATGCGATGACATGAGCATACTCGATCGTGGGAAAGTCATCCTCAGCGGATCGATCCGCGATGCAAAACGTTCATTCGGCAAGCATAACGTCCGCATTAAAATGGATCAGGATTTAACAGGCTTGAAAGAAATTGCCGGGGTGGAGGCATTCACAAAGACGCATGACGGGGCAGTGTTCAGAATCGGCAACGAATCGATAGCGCAAACGCTGCTTGCTGCATCAATGAAGCTTGGAGACCTGCGCCATTTTTCCATTGAGGAACCGACTTTGGAAGAAATTTTCGTGGCGAAAGTAGGGAAAGCACATGCATAGTTTCTGGATTATCTTCAAACAAGCTTTTTTGACAAAGGCAAGGACGAAATCGTTCATTGCGACCACAGTGATCGTTGCAGCTTCATTTTTCCTGGTAGCGAATTTATCAAATATCATTGCTCTTTTTGATGGCGGCAGTGAAGACGCGGATGTGCTCCATGTTTTAGATGAATCAGGGCAATTAACGCCTCTGCTACAGGAGCAATTGGCAGCTGTCGACAGTCCCGTGCAGGCGATGCCGACCGAAATGTCGGAGACGGAATTGAGAGAAGGCATCTCGGAAGGGACCATTGAAGCGTATATCGAACTCACGCAAGCGCAAGGTTTGGCCGCTCGCTACGTAACCGAATCAGCTAATGGCATGGGCAGCGGAGCGGATGTAGAACAGGCTGTGCAATCGATGCAGACCGTTTTGGCTGCCGATGAAATCGGCCTTAGCCAGGCGGAAGTCAGCCAATTGTTTTCACCGGCATCATTTGAGCGTGAAGCCGTCGCCGTTTCTTCCAAGTCGGAAGAAGAATTGAACCAGGCGCGCGGGCTCGTTTATGTCCTGATTTTGCTTATTTATGTCGCAGTCATCTATTACCCGAACATGATTGCCATGGAAGTGGCGAACGAGAAATCATCCCGTGTCATGGAAATCCTGATTTCGAGCGTCTCGCCGGTCAAGCATATGTTTGCGAAAATCGCGGGCATCGGCATGCTTGGCATCTTGCAAATGCTCATTTTCGGAACGGCCGGCTATTTTGCCATCAAATCTGCCGGCACGGATCTGGCAGGCGGCATTACAGGCGTCTTCGGCTTTTCAGACTTGAAAATCAGCACATTCCTGTTCGCGTTCCTGTTTTTCCTGCTTGGCTATTTTTTATATGCCGTGCTTGCGGCATTGCTTGGCTCACTTGTCAGTCGGACGGAAGACGTGCAGCAATTGATGCTGCCGATGATGTTTCTGGTCATCATTGCTTCTTTCATCGCTTTTTCCGGCATCGCGATGCCGGAAGCGACGTACGTCACGGTGGCATCGTACATCCCGTTTTTTGCGCCGCTTGTCATGTTCCTGCGAGTCGGAATGCTTGATATCCCATTATGGGAGCCGTTGCTGTCGATCGCCATTATGCTTGTGACAATCGGCGTATTGGGCACGATCGGCGCACGCGTTTACAGAGGCGGCGTCCTTATGTACGGCCCGTCGCAATCGTTGAAAGACATCCGCAAAGCGATTCGTTTAGGGGACAATAAATAACGTGGCGCAGTCCGTGTGCCGACCGCCAGCCGATCTTTTCGGCTGGCGGTTTTTTTTTATTCGCCAACATGGTAAAATAAGAACAAATATTCGGTTTTCGAAGGAGCTTGATTTATGAAAGGGATTCGTTTCATCCACGCGGCAGATTTGCATCTTGGCAGCCCATTCACCGGGGTGAAAGGGCTGCAGAAAGAACAATGGCAAAAGCTGAAGGACAGTACGCTGGAGGCATTTGACCGGCTGATCTCTTATGCGCTCGGGCAGCAGCCCGATTTCGTGCTGATTGCAGGTGATATCTATGACGGGGAAGACCGGAGCCTGCGTGCGCAGCACCGTTTCCAGCAAGGCATGGAAAGGCTCAGCAAAGCGGGAATTCCTGTCATCTTATGCCATGGCAACCACGATCACTTGAGCGGCAGCTGGACGCGTTTCGAATTGCCGGATAATGTCCATTCGTTCGGTGCGGAAGTATCGCAAATCAAATTGAATATCCGCGGCATCGAAGTTGCTGTTGCGGGATTCAGCTATGGTGAACGCCACATTAAAGAGTCAATGGTAAACGCGTATCCTGCTGCAAGCGGAGGGGATGCATTCCATATCGGCATGCTTCATGGCAGCCTCGAAGGCGAGAAAGCACATGCCGTCTACGCACCTTTTACGAAACAGCAGCTCCTTGAGAAAAATTACGATTACTGGGCGCTCGGCCATATCCATTTGCGGCAGCAGCTCCACGATGATCCGCCGATCGTCTACCCTGGCAACATTCAAGGGCGGCACCGGGGAGAAGCTGGCGCAAAAGGCTTTTATGATGTCGAGCTGTCGAAAACTGCGGCACAGCTGACATTTGTCCAAACCTCGGTTCTGCAATTTGACGAACTCATCGTGGACTGCAGCGGTGTGATGCACATGAACGAGCTGTTGGATGCCTGTGCCAACGGTGCACGGGATTTCGCGGAACGCTTCGGGCCGGGTGCGGTAAAACTGAAATTCGTCAATTTGGATGCGGAGGCGCGGGAACTGGTTCTTGGCATTCCGGAAGAAGAGCTGCTCGAAGCCGTGCGGGAATCGCTGGAAACAATGGATGCATTCATGCTGGTGCAAGGGATATCGGCTGAAAAAGAAAGTGTGGAAGCAGAACTGTCGCCGCTTGCTGAAGAAATCATTTCCATGATGGATTCCTGGCAATTGCAGGACTGGAAGGAAGTATTGAAGGATTTATACCGCCATCCGAAAGGCAGCCGCTATTTGGAGCCGCTTGGAGAATCAGCAACAGGCGATATCAAGGCAGCCGCCGCTGAAAAAATTCGCCGCGGCATTGGAATCGGAGGATGAACGGATGAAAATCGAAAAATTGGTCATCTACGGTTTCGGCAAACACCAGGATCGCGAAATCATTTTGGACCCCGAACTGTCAATCATCTACGGCACGAACGAAGCGGGCAAAACCACCATCCAGCAATTCATCATCCAGACCTTATTCGGCTATCCATCCAAAAATCAAAACCTGCGGCGCTATGAACCGAAAAACGGCGGCAAATATGGCGGGCAATTGCATATTGTGGATCCGGATTTCGGGCGGGTGATTATTGAACGTGTGAAAGGGAAATCGGCTGGAGATGTAACGCTTTATTTCGAAGATGGCAGCCGCGGTTCTGAAACTGACCTGAAAATGATTTTACGGGATTACGACAGGGCTTCTTTTGAGTCTGTATTCTCGTTTTCCATACATGAGCTGCAAGGGCTTGAAAATATGAATGAAGAAGAATTGAGCCGGACATTGCTGGCATCCGGAACGACTGGCATGGACGCCATCGCCCGGATGGAGAGCCGCCTGGAAAAAGAAATGGCCGTTGTCTTCAAAAAAAGCGGACGCAACCCCGAAATCAACTTGAGGGTCGATGAACTCAAATTACTTGATAATGATTTGAAAGAGTACCGCCGCCGAATCGAATTATATGAACCTTATGTTGCACGGGTTCGTGAAATCGAGAGCCGGCTGGATGAGATGGGCGATGAAGAAGCTGAACTTGATGGAGCATTGAAAGCTGCTGAACGCTGGCTGCAGGCTAGGCCGCTTCTGGAAAAGCGGCAAGCGCTGGAGTTGGAGGCAAGCACATTGCAGGCAACCGCTTTTCCTCCGGATGGCCGCCGCCGGATGGACAGGCTGTCAGACAGGCTGTCGGAAGCAACAGCCAAAATCGGCTCTTTGGAACAACAATACAACCGGACGGCTGATCAGCCCGAAACGCCGAAACGAATAGAAGAATTGGAAGGCCTTTTGGCAAAGGAATCCGGATGGCACCGCCTGAGTTCGGAACTATCCAATAAACAGCAGGAAATAGGCAAAATTGCAGATGAACAAGGACGTTTGCTTTCATTGGTTGGAATGGATTTGGAGCAGGCGCTGCGGGCGGATGTTTCGCTAAACAATGAGGAGCGGCTCTTGTCCTTTGTTGAACAAGCGGATCAAGAAGAAGAAGAGCAGCGGTATCATAGCCGGAAAGTTGCGGAAGAGAAAACGAAGTTGGAAGAAGCGTCGAAGGAATTGAAATTCTTTCTGTCTGGCGAACCATCTGAAAAAGAGCGCAAGGAAGCAGAAGAGTGGCTGGCTGCTGCGCCGAAATTAGCCGAGGCAAAAGCAGCGGGGCAGCTTCAAGGATCCAGCAACCCAAAGAATCTGATGTATATATTGATGGGACTCGGGGTTTTAGGTTTCCTGATCGGAATTTTCCAAGAAAATTATCCATTAGCCGTTATTTCTGTTCTGGCAGCTATTGCAGGGGCTTGGATGGCCTTTAAAGGCAGAAAGACCGAAACACTCCCAGCGGAATATCAACAGGTTCTAGCGGCTTACGGCGGCAGGGAAACGGAGCTTAATGCGTTAATCGACAAATTAGCGCAATACGACAGAAAATTGGACAGCTTACTGGACAATTTGGAAGCAACGAAGCGCCAAATTGCAACTTTGGCACAAGCACCACAAGGGCAAGGGGCAAAAGAGGCATACCGGGAGTTTCTTCAGGAGCTGGGCATCAATCCTGAAACCGGAAGAAAAACGGTCGTGGAATTATTCGGCGCGCTGCGTGAAATACAAGCATTGCAAACGGCTTCGGAACGGCTTAGCAGAGACATTGCAAAACATACCGCCGAAGCTGAGGAATGGCTTGCTGAAGCGTCTGCCGCCTGCAACAGAGTTTTGGCGCAGGATGGCCTGTACGAAGCAATCCGCGCGGAATTTTCCGCACGCAAAGACCATAACGCAAGTGTGGCGAAATCGCTGGCGCAAAAGAGGGAGCTTCAGGCAGAACTGGCACAAGCCCAATCCCTCGCTTTGCAGATTGAGCAGGAGCAAGGCGCCCTGTTGCAGGATGCCGGAGCTTTGAACTTGGAGCAATTTTACAGCCTTTGCGACGGCTGGGAACGCCTTCAGGAAATCGGCAAGCAGCAGGCATTTCTGGCAGCGCAATTGGATAGCCTAGGCGATGTCGATGAGATGAATGGCGACAGCACAGCAGACGGCGGCATTGAAAGCTTAGAAGATAAGCTTGGAGCACTGAAAAAAGAGCGTCATGCATTGCTGGCCGAAAAAGCTGATAAGCTGCAGGCGGCAAAAACGCTGTTGTCAGATGGTGAGTATGAAGAAAAACTTCAGCAATTCGAAGAAAAGAAAGAGGAGCTCGCTGAGCTTGCGATGCGCTGGTCGATAGACAAAGCCATAACTGCCGCAATCCGGAGGACGATGGACGAATTGAAGGATAAAAAACTGCCGGCGGTCATCGGAGCAGCACAAGCCTATTTCAGCAAACTGACGGGCAATGCTTACAGCAACCTGGAAATGAATCCAGATGGTTTTTTTGAAGCGGTCAGGGAAGACGGCATGCGTTTTCATATAGCTGAGCTTAGCCAAGCGACAAAAGAGCAGGCCTATATTTCTTTGCGCTTGTCGCTGGCCGTTTCGATGCGAGAAAGCCATGCGTTTCCCGTGATCATGGATGACCCGTTTGTTCATTTTGATCGCCGGCGGCTTCAGCACATGATAAACTTAATAACGGAGTTGCAGCTAAACCATCAATTCATTTATTTTACTTGCCACGAGACGATGAAAGAAAGTTGGCCGAAAGCATCGATTATTGATGTGGCTGATATTGGAAGGAGTGTCCATTCATGACAAAAGGAATTACACAGCGTGCTGTCGGAGAGACAATCGATGAATTTTTGCTGATCAAACAATCGGTGAAGGGCGTCACCACTACCGGCAATCCGTTTATGTCGCTCGTCCTGCAAGATAAGAGCGGCGATATAGAAGCAAAGCTTTGGGACACAAAAGATGAACATGAGAAGGTCTTCGCTGCGGAGACGATTGTCCGCGTTGGTGGAGAAATCCATAATTACCGCGGCAAAAATCAATTGCGCATCAAGAGCATCCGGCCTGCGAAGCCGGAAGAGAACCAGTCGATTGCAGATCTTATGCCGTCTTCGTCGAAAACAACGGAAGAGCTATTGGAGGATGTGATGCAGTATCTTTTCAAGATGGAGAATCCCCATATTCAGCGGATCACCCGCCATATCTTGAAGAAATACCAGCAGCAATTCCTGACATTCCCGGCAGCAACACGGAACCATCACGATTACGTGTCAGGGCTGGCGGACCATGTCGTCTCGATGCTGAAGCTGGGAGATGCCATTGCAGGGATCTACCCAAGCTTAAACAAGGATCTGCTGTATTCAGGCATCATCCTCCACGACATCGGGAAAGTTTTCGAATTGTCAGGGCCGATTGCAACAACGTATACCTTGAAAGGGAATTTGCTTGGCCATATTTCAATCATGGTGACGGAAATCGAGAAAGCTGCGGAAGAGCTCGATATTGACAGCGAAGAAGTTTTGCTGCTGCAGCATATGGTATTGTCACACCATGGCAAAGAAGAGTGGGGAAGCCCGAAAAAGCCGATGATCAAAGAAGCGGAAATGCTCCATTATATCGATAACATCGATGCGAAAATGATGATGCTTGACCGCGCGCTTGAAAAAACGAAGCAAGGTGAATTTACCGAGCGGCTGTTTCCGCTGGATAACCGTTCTTTCTACAAGCCGACAATCGATTAGGGAAGAGCAGGCCAATTAAATAATCGCATACAAAAAAGGCGGCGCTTAAATTCACAAAGAATTTAGCACCGCCTTTTTTAATGGGTGTTTCAATTATTGAGTTGGTTGAGCTGGTTGAGCTTCAGCGTTAATGATTTCATCCAAAGCGGATTTTAAATCTTCATCTTTGATCTCGACTTTAGCGTCTTCAAGCATTTTGCCGATTTTCGGCACTAAAGCAGCTTGGTCGGCTTTAGCCATCGCCAATTCTGTGCGAATTTGCTCTTTTTGTTCGTCCAATGCAGGCTGGTCTTCGACTTCACGCTTGTCCGTAACTTGGATAATGTGGAAGCCGTGCTGAGATTGAACAGGTTCGCTGATTTCATCTACTTCCAATGCGTAAGCAGCTTCTTCGAACTCAGGCACCATCGCGCCTGTGCCGAACCAGTCCAATGATCCGCCATTGGCTGCAGAGCCAGTGTCCGTTGAATACTCTTCAGCAAGTGCCGCGAAATCTCCGCCGCCGTCCAATTCAGTTTTGACTTTGTTTGCTGTTTCTTCATCGGCAACCAGGATGTGGCGTGCATTCAATTCAGTTGCTTGGCGGTCATATTGCTGTTGAATTTCTTCATCAGTAACTTCGACGCCGTCAGTCAACGCTTTTTCCTGAAGCAGGTTCAAGCGCAAAACTTTTTTATAGCTTTCTTCTGTCTGATTGTTTTGTGTCAGGAATTGCTCGAAGTTTTCGCCCATCTCTTCTTTAGATGATTCGAATTCCGCGTCTACTTCTTCGTCCGTCACTTCGTATTTTTCAGAAAGGACTTTTTCAATCATCAAGATCTGGATTGCCTGTTCGCCGACAGAAGTTTTCATCTCTTCATACAGTTCTTCTTTTGAGATGTCGCCAACTTCAGATTCAACGATTACTTCACTGTCAGCACCGTCGCTGCAAGCACTCAAAGCAAGTACTGATGCCGCTAAGGACAAGGTTAAAATGGATTTTTTCATAATAGATTCGCTCCCAACTTTCTATCTAGATGCAGTAGTTACTATAACATAAACGTTTAAAAAATCAAAAAGTTTCCTAAAAAAAAAGTCCACATGCCCAAGGGGCAAATAGACTTATGGAGTGAATTCTACGCCTACATACAAAGATACAAGCAAAATTGTTACCAATATATTAATGGTCCGGAAAATCTTCTGGTGATTTTCTTCCGGAATTTCTCTTGAAGTGACGAGTGCCAATGTCATTCGGTTGATCTGGAACAAGTAAAGCACAGAGAACATAACTACAAAAGCGATAATCATGGATTTCCTCCCCTCGACTTAGCTTCTAGTATATCAAAGAAGGGCGAAAAATACAGGATTAGACCACCGCTTCAGGTACAAGAATCTCAAAACCGTTATCCGTTTCTTCAATCAACGCATCTTTTGGCGAGTGCGCTAAGTTGCGGATGTAAATCAAATCAGTGAGGCACAAGCCGCAATGATAAGCCAAAAGCATCGCAAAATAATGGCTGTAAGCTGGCATCATCATACTTGAAATGATAATCGCTGTATTGATTGCAAGGAATGGTGAAAGCAAGGTCAAGATGAATCGGATCTTTGCAACCGGCTCTGTAATATGAAGCGAAATCATCGGAACAACCTTAAGCTGTTTTTTGATGATGACACGGATGCTTCTCCGGCAGCCGATAAGCGGCAGAAAATGGAACAGCTTATGGAGCGGATAGATTGCGAGTATTGCGCCTATGAATAGCAAAAAGTTTTTATCGGACAAAGGATTGGAATACAGGATATTCAGCACGATATAGAAAGTCATAAAGACGCCAAGGGCGATAAGTGCTGACATCAGATAAAGCCGATCGAGGCCGTATTGTTTTTTAACGTTAATGGATTTCCAGCAATGCATGGATGCATCTCCTAAAAGGTGTTTTGTCATGTGAGTCGATACATACAATACAACGATTTTGGAGGAAATGCAATAGTATTGGGCATTAAATTTTAGAGAGCGTTTTCAGTTTTTCCTTTCGACTCGAGAATGTGATTTTCTTCACTGAATTTACTTTCAATGTTCTTGAAAGACGCTTCGAAGATTTCCATGAAGTCGTTTCCGTAGATATTGCGGATTACGGCCATGACGTCCATGAATTCAGGGAATTTGCCGTATAATTCTCTAAGCGGCAGGGAGCCGTCAATTACAGTATGTGGAGTGTCATGGTATTTCTCGATCATTTCTTGGATCAAGTCCGCGCCTTTGTCGGTTAATTCCACATATGTATTGCGCTTATCTGTATCCCGCTTTGAAAAAGACAGCAATCCGCGTTCTTCCAGCTTTTTCGAAAAATTGAAAGCAGTGGAGACATGCATAACGCCGAATTTGGCCACATCGGAAATAGATGCGCCTTTTAAATGGTACGATATCCAAAGAATATGGTGTTCGTTAATATTCAAATCATAAGGTTTGATCCATAGCTGCCAATCCTTTTCGACAGCCTTCCACAAAGCTTTTGACAATTGGCCAATCCGCTGGCTGAACATCATGGCTTCTTTCAAAGTGTAATCTCTTTCACTCATTTAAGCACCAACCTTTCCTGTGAAAATGTTTTCTCTTATTATAGCAATAAAACAAACAGGAATGTAGTGTGAATAATAAAAAAATTTAGGAAATCGTAAAATAAATAAGAAAAAAGGACTGCCCATGGGCAGTCCCTTTTATTTATTGTCCGAATCGTCGTCTGAATCAGCATGATCATCCTTTTTATCTTTGCTGATGGAATTTTGCAAGGCTTCTATAGCATTTTGGATTGCCAATATTTCAAGCTGTAAATGTTCTTTGGCTGGGCCTGTGCTTTCTTTCCACGTTTCCAGTGAAGCTTTCAGGCCGTCAGTCGCCTCCGGTACAGCGGTTTTGCTTTGTTCTTTCAAATGATTCACCGATTCTTTTAAGTTATTCACTTTTTCTTTTACATCGGTCAACTTTTCTTTCCAATCGGAAGAGCTTGTCTTCATGGAACTTCTAAGTTCTTGTCCGGATTGAGGTGTTGAAAATAATGTCGCTGCTGCTCCAGCTGCAAGGCCAGTTGCCAGCCCTAAAAAAAATGTCGATGCTTTCATAGATAAAGCGCCCCTTTCGTCCTATAACGTTCTTTTCCTTTATTTCACTTAATTAAAACATAATAATGAATAGCTATTCAACGAAAAAAAGCTTTTCGATGGATTTGCCATCGAAAAGCTTTAGAATCATGCTGATTGCGTCACTGCTGTTTCAAACTTGGAACGTTTGACAAGAGTGATGATGATTGGGTAAATGAACGCAAAAGCAATAGCGTTCATTAACGCTGCCGGTAAAACCACGGCCAAGAATAACGGACCGAACGGAATTTCCACGCCGATGATGAAAATCGCAGCGGACAGGAAGACCGCACCTGACAACATTGTGCCCATCGCTGATAATGCGACAGCAGCAGGAAGTTTGACCAAAAATTTCTTTAGAACAAGAACGGCTGCAAAGAACACGAATGCCGTTACGAACTTATCGATAATATTCGGGAAGAAGCCTCCCGGAAAAGTGGAAAACAGGCCAGAAATCACACCCGTTGTCACGGCCAGTAAAAATACATTTTTAGATTGTGGGAACAATAAGATCCCGATAAACATCATCGTCAGCATAAAGTCAGGTTTCATCCCGCCGTTAAATCCCGGGATCATGACGTACAATGCTGCACCTACACTGACCAATAAAGCCATTAACACTAAATTCTTCGTATTCACTTCTCATCTCTCCTCAGCTCAAAGCTATTTTTGTTTTTCCCGGACATGCCCTCATGGCTGCCGGCGAAAAAACTTATTCTGATTCTATCCTGTATAAACCATTAAATCAAGCATGCAGCTTTTATTTTACTGTTATTTGCCCGGCAAGTTCCTGCAGTCGTTCTGTTGTGAACTCTTTTTCTTTCGTCATCCATTTGGCTCCAAAGCCGTCGCCAGCACCATAGCGGGGAATGAAATGCAGATGGAAATGGCCGACGCTCTGCCCGGCTTTTGCACCGTTATTGTTTAACAGGTTCATGCCTTCCGGTTCAAATGCTTCATTCAGAGCAGCAGCGATTTTCGGAGCGGCACTGAAAAGATTGGCTGCTTCATCGGCAGACAAGTCGTAGACGAATTCCCGGTGTGTTTTCGGCACCAGCAAAGTATGGCCTTTCGAAAGCGGCATGACGTCCATGAAAGCATAGCAATACTCGTCTTCATAAATTTTAATGCTTGGGATGTCGCCAGCAATGATCTTGCAGAAAATACAATTTGTCATCGTCATCTTCCTTTCCATTTTTTCCAGTTTATCATATTTTGATTTTTGGAAAAGCGAGCGTAAGAATCAAATATAGATTTCTTGCAGTACACAAAAAAATACGCCGCTGAGGCTCGACACGAAAAAAGAAATCCCGCGGCGGTTTTGATACAATGGAAAAAGAGAAAGAGGTGTTGAAAGTGGCCATTTTAGAAGTTCAGTCACTGACAGGGGGATATACACGAAAACCTGTTTTGCAAGACGTGACATTTTCAATTGAAAAAGGGGAGCTGATCGGCTTGATCGGGCTGAACGGCGCCGGCAAAAGTACGACGATCAAGCACATCATCGGCCTTATGCAGCCGCAATCCGGCGAGATCCGGTTGAACGGCAAGACGTTTGCAGAGGATATGGATGCGTACCGCTCGGCATTTTCTTATATTCCGGAAACGCCTATATTATATGAAGAATTGACGCTGCGTGAACATCTGGAATTGACCGCAATGGCTTATAATATTGAGCCAGCTGCATTTGAAAAACGTTCTGCGGAATTATTGAAGGAATTTCGAATGGAAAAGCGGCTGAAGTGGTTTCCTTCGCAATTTTCCAAGGGCATGCGGCAAAAGGTTATGATCATGAGCGCGTTCCTGGTGAAGCCTTCGCTGTACATCATCGATGAACCGTTCGTCGGGCTTGATCCGCTCGGCATCAAATCGCTGCTGGACCAGATGGAATCGCAAAAGAAAAAAGGGGCATCGGTGCTGATGTCGACCCATATTCTGTCGACAGCGGAACGGTATTGTGACCGCATCATCCTGCTCCATAACGGCCGCGTCCGGGCGATGGGCACAATGAATGATTTGCGCCGTACATTCGGCATGCCGGATGCTTCACTGGATGATTTATACATTGCGATGACTGAGGATGCTGCAAATGAAGAACTTGCATGAAGTGTGGTCGAAGCGCCTCCAGAAATATACAATAGAAGTCCAGAATTACATGAAATACATCGTTACTGGCCATATCGCAGTCGTCATGCTGTTCGCAATCGGCGCCGCTGGCTATGCTTACAGCGAATGGGTGCAGGACATTCCGGAAGGCTTTCCAGGAGCTTGGCTGCTGGCTTTCGTATTCGCCGTGCTGTTGGCCTATAGTCCGCCTTCTACGCTGCTGAAAGAAGCGGATATGGTGTATTTCTTACCGCTTGAAAGCAAATTGGACAGTTATTTGAAGCCGGCTTTGAAATGGTCGTTCCTATCGCAGATCTATCTGCCCGTCATTGCTTTTATCGTTTCACTGCCGATGGTCAATGCGCTTTACGGCTTGCCGTCGGCGCTGCTTATCGGATTGCCAATCATGCTCCTTCTTTTGAAGTGGTGGAGCATCAATACGGAATTTTCGCTGCGCAAGGCAAATGCAGGGCGTAACGCCTGGCTGGACAGGCTGGTCCGTTTTTCCCTGGTTTTGTTCTTCGTCTATTTCTATGTGATCGGCCAAATGCTCATTGCCATCTTTTTGTTGTTCGGCATAATACTATACGGACGCTGGGCAAAGCAGCAGGCAAGCGGCAAGCCGTTTCCCTACGAGCATTTCATCGCGCTCGAAGAAAACCGCATGCTGCGCTTTTACCAGTTTGCCAATCTCTTCACGGATGTGCCGCATTTGAAAGGCAAGATCAAAGAGCGGCGCTGGCTGGACTGGCTTTACGGCTTCATCAAATCTGGACCGGAAAATGCCCATTATTATTTGGTGTGGCGGACGTTCATCCGTTCGGATGAATTGTTTTACCTGTGGGTCCGGCTGACCGCCATTTCAATGGCGGGAGCTTGGCTGATTCCGTTTCCGGTTGCGGCCGGTATTTTTTCAGCCGCGCTGGCATTTGCTTCAGCCATCCAGATTTGGCAAGGCTTGAACCAAACCCATTATTTCCGGATGGACAACTTGTTCCCGCTGAGCAAGTTCAGCCGTGTGCAAGCGGTTCGAAAACTTGTCTTTAGAGTTCAAGCAGTGCAGGCGCTTTTGGTCGCTGCAACGGTAGCCGTGTCGGGCCAAGTGCTCTTCGCTGCGATCATGCTGGCCATTGTCTTCGGTGTTTCGGCCGTGACCTTGCTGTCGGTGAAAACCAAAAAAAGATAAAACAATCCCCGCATCTTACTGATGCGGGGATTGTTTTATTATGGCTGGTAATTGATTGCCGCTGCAGCTAAGGTCTTCGCTGCAATGAGCATGGCTTCTTCTTTGAAATCGAATTTCGGATGGTGGTGCGGGAACACTTCGCCATCCGGCATTGCGCCAGTGAAGAAGAACGTGCCAGGCACTTTTTGCAGGTAATAGGAGAAATCTTCGCCGCCCATTTGCGCGGGTGCGTCATAGACTTCAGTGACGCCAGGCACAGTCGCCGCAACGTCTTTCAAGTACATCGTTTCTTCCAGGTGGTTGATGACTGCCGGATAGCCGCGCATGAAATTGAATTCTGCGGTGCTGTCTGTTGCAATGCTCGTGCCTTCAACCACACGCTGCATTTCACGCTCCATCAGCTGGCGGGTTTCTTCCGTGAATGTCCGCACCGTACCTGATAATTCTGCATGGTCGGCAATGATATTGTACGGGTTTTGCGCCACAAATGAAGTGACGGACAGCACAGCGGATTCGAGCGGGTCAACGCGCCGCGCAACCAGCTGCTGCAAATTCGTGACCAGCTGCGAGCCGATGACGACGGCGTCTTTCGTTTCATGAGGGTTTGCGCCGTGCCCGCCGCTTCCCTGAATTTTAATCTTGAAAGCGTCCGCTGCTGCCATGAATGGCCCGACGCGGTAATCGATTCTGCCAAGCGGGGAAGTGGACCATAAATGGGTTCCAAAAATGACATCGACGCCGTCCAAGACGCCGGCTTCAATCATCGCTTGGGCTCCGCCCGGCGCTAATTCCTCCGCGTGTTGATGAATCAGCACATACGTGCCGCTCAGTTCATGGCGCATCATATGAAGGATCTTCCCGAGTACGAGCAATGTGGCAGTATGGCCATCATGTCCGCAAGCGTGCATGACGCCAGGCACTGTCGATTTATAGGGAACATTTTTCTGGTCGTCGATCGGCAATGCGTCAAAATCTGCGCGCAAAGCGACAGTTTTTCCGGGGCGTTCGCCATGGATTGTCGCCACAACGCCGTTCCCGCCGACACCATGTTTTACATCAACACCAAGCTGTTCATAATAATGGCGGATATAATGTGCTGTTTTCGTTTCTTCGAAAGAAGGTTCCGGATGCATGTGAAGATGCCTGCGGATGTCCACCATTTCTTCGTAGGCTGTGTCCAATTCTGCATAGATCTTTTCTAACATTCAATTAGCTCCCTTCATTTATCAAAATAATGATAATTAAATGATAGCATAAAAAAAGAGCCCAAAGGCTCTTTTGTCAATAAGTGAAGTTCAGGTAAGACGCGACAAAGTAGATGGCAATGATTGCCAGTGAAGGCAAGGCGTATACCAAAGGCGATATCGTCTTTTTCTGGACCAAAGAAATCAGGACGAGGATGCTCATGAAAAAGACGCCAATCGCGATGATCATGTGCGAACCGGAAACAGCTGACAAAATCGGGCCGGCGGTAAAGACCGGATCCGACAATGCCAGAATGATCATGTTGAAGACGTTGCTGCCTAAAATTGCGCCGACTGCCATATTGACGTTGCCGAGGCGCAAAGCGACGAAAACAGCAATAGCTTCAGGAAGGGAAGTCGTAGCAGCAATCAGGAAACTGCCGATAAAACTGGAGCCGATCCCTGTGATGATGGCAATTTGATCGCCAAGAATGGACAATGCCGTACCTGCACCAAGAATGATGAGCGCAGCAACAACAAAGCGGAAAATGGCCGCTTTTGCTGAAAGCCCGGCCGTCGGATTCACCGGCTGCACATCCGGCAGCTCGACGTTGGCTGACGGTTCGGCCTTTGGCAATTTGTTGATGATGACCATACCCGCGATATAGCTGATCCCGATGATCAAGGCGTCGATGCCGATGCCAAATAGGGAAGCGTCAATCCGCAGCCACAACGCTGCGATGACGAGTGTCGTCAGGAAAAGGCCTAAAATGGCGGTATAGAAATGTTCGCGTTCCGCGATCGCCAGCATGCGTCTGCGGCGAAGCAGGAAATCGAAAACTGCTAAGATGAACAAATTGAACAAATTCGAGCCGATCATATTTCCGACCGCAATGTCCGCATTGCCGATGGCGGCTGCTGAGAAACTTGTGGAAACTTCCGGCAGCGATGTCGCGCCGGCAAGCAGCAATGTACCGACCATCATGCCGCCCATCGCCGTTTTATCGCTGATGACGTCTGCGTATTGCGATAATTTAATCGCAGCGAACACCGTCACAGCTGCGGCCAGGATAAAGTAAATGAAAACCAATGCAATGCCCCCAATCGAAACGCTTAGCTTCTATATATAAAAGCTAAGCGTTCATCATCTATTTATGCTTCTTCAGGTTTTGCTTTATAAGTCGTAACGTAAGAAGCTCCAGAGAAAATATTCGGCCGTTTTTCAGCGGGAGCGCCTTCCGGTTTCGCATGTGCTTTCGAGAATGCCTGGGATTCTTTCCACTTTTCAAAGAAAGCAGGGGATTCCCATTCAGTCAATACAACGTACGTATCTGAATCCAGCGGGCGCAGTACGCGGAACGCAACATAGCCCGGTTCGTTTTCGATGGCGCCGGCGCGGTTTTTGAAACGGTGCTCGAAAATCGGCCGTCCTTCATCAGTCACCGGAATATTATTGAAGACAAAAAAACCTTTTTCTTGGAATGTTCCTGTGCCATCTACCACTTCATAGCGGCGCGGCGTCTGGAAAAGCGATTTGCCCTCCGTCTCGTGCAGCAGCAATGTCGTGTTTTCGCCCTGCATCAACACCATCGTCTCGTCAGCATGTTTTGCACGCATCGATTTCATAAAGTCATACGTACCTGTCGTCATGAATAAATTTATCTGAATTCCTCCTTTAACTTATATCTACATTATACAGCGTTCCCTCAACAATGTAAAACCAAAATGGCAATCCGGTGAAAGCATAAGCGTCTAATTTATGACATTTGCATAAGTAATCTATACAATAGGATACGGAGCGTCTATAGTATATACGGATATAGGATGCAAAGGACGAAAAGAACCGAAGGGATGAAAATTACATGACACAATTTAACGATACTTTTTTGAAGGCGGCGCGCGGCGAAAAAACCGATCATGTGCCAGTCTGGTACATGCGCCAAGCAGGGCGTTCGCAGCCAGAATACCGCAAAATCAAAGAGAAATACTCGTTGGAAGAAATCACACACCAGCCGGAATTATGCGCTTACGTCACGAAGCTGCCGGTTGACCAATACAATGTGGATGCAGCTGTTTTGTACAAAGACATCGTAACGCCATTGCCAGCGATTGGTGTGGACGTTGAGATCAAATCAGGCATTGGCCCGGTGATCGATAACCCGATCCGCACGATGGCAGACATCGAACGTTTGGGCGAAATCAACCCGGAGCAGGACGTGCCGTATGTTCTTGAAACCATCCGCATCTTGACGCAAGAGCAATTGAATGTGCCGTTGATCGGCTTTTCCGGTGCGCCGTTCACGCTTGCAAGTTACATGATCGAAGGCGGGCCGTCCCGCAATTACAACAAAACCAAAGCAATGATGGTGTCCCAGCCGCAAATGTGGTTCGCCTTGATGGACAAGCTGGCGGATACGATCATCCCTTACGTAAAAGAACAAATCAAAGCAGGCGTAAAAGCGATCCAGATTTTCGATTCATGGGTCGGCGCATTGAATGTAGAAGATTACCGCATTTTCATCAAGCCGGTTATGGACCGCATTTTTGCAGAACTCCGCACAGAAGGTGTTCCGTTGATTATCTTCGGCGTCGGCGCAAGCCACTTAGCGAAAGAATGGCATGACCTGCCGGTTGATGTGGTCGGACTGGATTGGCGGTTGCCGATTACAGAAGCACGCGAAATGGGTCTGACAAAAACCTTGCAGGGCAATTTCGATCCTTCTTATTTGCTGGCGGACTGGCCAGTTATCGAAAAACGCGCAAAAGCGATTTTGGATATGGGTATGCAGCAAGACGGCTACATCTTCAATCTGGGACATGGTGTATTCCCGGAAGTGCAGCCTGATACATTGAAAAGATTGACTTCATTGGTACACGAATACAGTGCTGCCCACAAAGCAGGCAACTGAAACACAAAATTCTTATGAGGTGATTGACGATGAAAAAGACAATGGGATTATTGGTGATGGCGTATGGAACGCCATACGAAGAAAGCGATATTGAACGCTATTACACGCATATTCGCCGCGGACGCAAGCCGAGCGAAGAAAGCTTGGAAGATCTGAAAGACCGTTACAAAGCAATCGGCGGCTTGTCGCCTTTGGCAAAAATCACGCAGGACCAAGCCGATGCGCTATGTGCCCGTTTGAATGAAGCCCAGGACGATATCGAATTTAAAATGTACCTTGGTTTGAAGCATATTGAACCGTTTGTTGAAGACGGCGTAGAAGCGATGCACCGCGATGGCATCAAAGAAGCGATTTCGATTGTATTGGCTCCGCATTTCTCGACGTTCTCTGTTAAGTCATACAATGGCCGCGCGGCAGAAGCTGCTGAAAAAGCCGGCATCCAATTGACTTCAGTTGAAAGCTGGTACAAAGAACCGAAGTTCATCCAATACTGGAGCGAAAAAGTCAGCGCAGCGTTTGCGGAGATGTCCGAAGAAGAACGCGCTAAATCTTGCCTGATCGTTTCTGCGCATTCATTGCCGGAAAAAATCATTGCAAACGGCGATCCTTACCCGGATCAATTGAAAGAAACAGCCGATTTGATCGCCCAAGCAGCAGGCGTGGAGCATTACGAAGTTGGTTGGCAAAGTGCCGGACAAACTCCGGAGCCATGGATCGGACCAGACGTCCAGGACTTGACGCGCGAATTATATGATGTAAAAGGATATCGCTCGTTCGTTTACACGCCGGTCGGCTTTGTTGCCGATCACCTGGAAGTGCTATTCGACAACGACTACGAATGTAAAGTCGTCTGCGACGAACTCGGAGCGGCTTACAGACGCCCGGAAATGCCGAACGTACAACCATTGTTCATCGATGCAATGGTTGACACGGTCATGAAGAAATTGGCTGAGTAATCAGCCCTGTTAAAACGAAGGAAAGGGGGGGAGAACGTGGCCGAAGGAGCGCGTAAAGTAGCAGTTGTAGGCGGAGGGATTGCTGGTCTGTCTGCAGCTTACTATTTGCAAAAACAAGCAAGAGCTGAAGGGGTTTTACTGGATATTACGTTGATAGAAGCTGCGCACCGATTGGGCGGCAAAATCCAGACGCTTCGCAAAGATGGGTTTGTGATTGAGCGCGGACCGGACTCGTTCCTCTCCCGAAAAGAGAACATGATGGAGTTGGCCGAAGAATTGGGCATTGGCGGGCAATTGTTGGAAAGTTCATCAGGCCGCGGATGTGTCATGGTGGAAGACCGCCTGCATCCGATTCCAGATGGCTCAGTGATGGGAGTGCCGACCGAAATCGGACCTTTCCTTGTGTCGGATCTTTATTCCTGGAGCGGCAAAATCCGTGCGGCGGGAGATTTGGTGCTGCCCAAATCGGACACATCAAAAGACCAGCCGCTTGGCCGGTTTGTCCGCAGGCGCTTCGGCAACGAAGTGGTGGACAATCTGATTGAACCGCTATTCACGGCCATTTATGGCGGCGATATCGATAAGCTGAGCCTGCACGCGACTTTTCCGGCTTTCAGTGACATCGAACAGCGGTACGGCAGCGTCATCCGCGGCATGAAAAAAAGCGGCGATTTCGATGCCGATGAGTTCAGCGCAAACGGGCTTGGCTCATCGCAGAACTTCAAGCAAGGCATGGGAACAATCATTGAGGCCCTTGAAAGCCATTTGGGCAATTGCACCGTTTTGAAAGGCGTAAAAGTGGAAAAGCTTGAAAAGCAGAACGGGCAGACTCTTTTGTCCTTGAATAACGATTCAGCCATTGTAGTGGATGAAGTGATTCTGGCGTTGCCGCATACGCGCATTTCCCCGCTGTTCGAGCGATATGGCTTGTTGAAGCAGCTGAAAGAAATGCCAGCTGCTTCAGTTGCCACTGTGTCAATGGCGTTTGCTGCAGAACCCCATAATTGCCTTACTGAAAATGCCGCAGGATTCGTTGTCGCGCGCAACAGCGACGTTGCCATTACATCTTGCGCTGCGGCTCATTCGAAATGGCCTGGCCATGCGCCGGAAGGCAATATGCTGTTCAAGGCCTTTATCGGCAAAGTCGGCGACGAAACGGTCGTTGATCTATCCGACAATGAAATCGAGAAAACGGTATTGGCCGATTTGCGGAAATCGTTGAATCTGAAAGGCGACCCTGAATTCACGGTTGTGTCGCGCTGGAAAGAAGCACTTCCCCAATTTCTCGTTGGCCATCATGAACGCATTGAACAAGCGAAGCAAGAACTGAACACCGCTTTTCCTGCCATTCAGATGATCGGCAGTTCGTTTGAAGGCTTCGGACTTCCCGGCTGCATCGAACAAGGCAAGCTGGCGGCGCAGCAAGTAATCGCCCGCTGCCTGTTAAAGCATTTTAAAGCGGAGGAAGCCATATGAAAAAACTGTTTATGATTGTTTTGCTTTCGGCGCTGCTTGCAGCGTGCGGCACGGATGATGCCAATTCCAGCGACACTGATTTTGTTGTCGAAGAGATAGTGGTTGAAATTCAAACGCCTGAACAAGTGGAAGCCGGACAAAAAGTTCCTCTTCTTGCGAAAGTCACCCAAGGCGGCGAAGCGGTTGAAGACGCAGATGAAGTGGTTTTCGAAGTTTGGCAGTCCGGCAGCCGCGACGACAGCGAGATGCTTGAAGCCAAGCATGTCGGCGATGGTGTTTATCAAGCCGAAACGAAGCTCGAAGAAGGTTTGTATTTCGCCTATGCCCACACTACAGCCCGTCAGCTTCACGTCATGCCGAAGCACGAGATCACCGCGGGCAATCCGGATCCGGCATCAATCGTTCCGGATGACAGCGATGAAGCGGACAGCATGGAGAATATGGAAAAACATTCAGGGCATTGACCCTTTCAACAGCCGCTGGCACCTTGCCGGCGGCTGTTTATTTTTGCACAAAAAAAGAGCGATCGAGAAATTCTCGATCGCTCTTTTCAAACCGTTTTATAAATTATTGCAGGAATCGCATTTGCTGCCGTAGCATTCGTGCTGCTCATCAATTTTTTCTCCACAAGTTGTACATTGTTTAGGGGGCAGATTCTTGAAAAATTCGACTACGTTTTCAATCATTATCTCCAGCTCCTTTTGTTATAGTACTGTTGTTGTTAAATGAATTGTATTATAACAGTTGAGATACGTCAACCCTAAACAGTGAATTATTTTCAAAAATCCGTTAAAATAGAAGAAGCATAGCATTTAAAGGAGAGAAATCATGTATTTCGTAGACAATAAAGGCATTACAGATCCCCGAATCAACTTAGCGATTGAAGAATATTTATTGAAAACAATGGATGTTGAACAAGATCCGTTCTTGCTGTTCTATATCAACGAACCATCCATCATCATCGGTAAAAACCAGAACACTGCAGAAGAAATCAATACCGATTATGTCGATTCCAATGGCATCCATGTCGTGCGCCGGCTTTCAGGCGGCGGGGCGGTGTACCATGACCACGGCAATTTGAATTATAGCTTCATCACGGTTGATGACGGCGAAAGCTTCCGCAATTTCCGCAAATTCACAGAGCCGGTGGTACAGGCGCTGCAAGGATTAGGCGTCAATGCGGAATTATCGGGACGCAACGATTTGATGGCGGAAGGCCGCAAGATTTCCGGCAATGCGCAGTTTTCCACAAAAGGCAGAATGTACAGCCACGGCACGCTGCTGTTTGATACAGAGGTGGAAGCAGTCGTTTCCGCGTTGAAAGTCAGCAAAGAGAAAATAGAGTCGAAAGGCATCAAATCCATCCGCAGCCGCGTTGCGAATATTTCCGAGTTCCTGGAAGCGCCGATGTCGGTAACGGAATTCCGTTCAGCCATCCTGCATTCGATTTTCGACGGTGAAGAAAATGTCCGCTATTACGAATTGACGGAGCAGGACTGGGCCGGCATCCGTGAAATTTCGAAAGAACGCTACGGCAACTGGGATTGGAATTACGGCAAATCACCGAAGTTCAACATCAAGCATTCTCATCGCTTTCCGGTCGGCGGCATAGACGTCCGGCTGCAAGTCGAGAACGGAGTTGTGCAGGACGCCAGCATTTTCGGCGATTTTTTCGGTGTCGGCGATGTTTCGGAGATCGAAAACGCAATCACGGGCATCAAATACGAGCGCGCTTCGCTTGATGAAGCCATCAATGGTTTTGATATTCCAAAATACCTTGGGGGCATCACAAAAGAAGAGTTCCTGAAATTAATTTATTAAGAATTGATGAAGAGCCTGCTATTGAGCAGGCTCTTTTGTTAAAATTGAAAGAAAACGAAAGGGGGAATCATTATGGCAGCACAACGGATTTTTATAGTGGAAGACGATTTGAAAATCGCGGCATTGCTGGCGGAAACGCTGCGCAAATACCATTACGAAGTGGAAACTGCGCAGGATTTCGATCGGATCCTTGAAGAATTCGAAGCTTTTGATCCCCATATGGTCTTGCTGGATATCAACTTGCCTTCCTATGACGGCTATTATTGGTGCAGGCAGCTGCGCCAGCAGTCTACTTGCCCAATCCTTTTCATATCGGCGAGGTCTGGGGAAATGGATCAGGTTTTTGCACTTGAAAATGGCGGCGATGATTTCATCACGAAACCTTTTCATTACGAAATCGTCCTTGCAAAAATAAAGAGCCATTTGCGGAGAGCTTACGGCGAATACGCTCCGAAACAGGAAGAACGTTCGGTAAAAGCCGGACGCATCGTTTTGTTTCTTGAGCGCATGGAGCTTCATGTCAAAAACGATATCATTCCGCTGCAGAAAAAAGAATGCACCATCATGGAGCTGCTGCTCGCGCAATATCCGAAAGTGGTGACGCGCGAACAGCTGCTGGAAGAATTATGGGATGACCAGGCGTTTGTCGATGAAAATACCTTAAATGTCAATATGACACGCGTACGGAAAAAACTGGCGGATTATGGCGTCAAGTCAATGATTGAAACCGTCCGCGGATCGGGCTACCGTTTGCTGATCGACGAGGAGGAATTGTAATGCTGCGGCTGTTCTTTAAAGAGCATGCGGCGTTCATCGTCTTCCAAGCCGCTTTGGTCGCGTTCATCATGGCGCTTTATTGGCTTGACGGATTCCGGAATGTTGATACAGCGATTTACTCATTCGTAATCAGCACGTTGCTCGTGGCCGTTTTCCTGGCAACCCGCTTTTCAAAACGCTACCGCTTTTACCAAAAGATTTTAGCGGTGCCAGACCGGATGGAACACGCGCTGCAGCGCGACGGGAAATCACCGGAGCAACTGCAAAGCGAGAAATACATGCAGGAAATCTACCATCTTTACCAAAACGAGGCACAGGCGCTTTATGCTTCGCAAAAACGCCATCTGCAATTCATGAACCAATGGGTGCACCAGATGAAAACGCCGTTGTCGGTGATGCAATTATTGCTGCAAGAGCCGGAGGAATTGGACAAGAACAGCGTCCGTGAAGAAGTGGACCGGCTAAAGGCCGGGCTGGATACGGTATTGATGAATGCACGCCTCGATACATTCGAGGAAGATATGCACATTGAACAAGTGCAGCTGCGCAGCATCGTTGCCGAAATCGTCAATGAAAACAAGCGGCTGTTCATTTCGAAACGGGTCTACCCGGAAATCGATGTCGACGACAAGTACATCGTGGCGACCGATCGCAAATGGATGAAGTTCATCTTGGGCCAGCTGCTGACGAACGCCTTGAAATACACGTTCGAAAAGGACAAAAAAGTGTATATCAAAGCGGATTGCGTCGATGAAAGTGCGTTGTTGACGATACGCGATGAAGGGATCGGGATTCCCGCGTCGGATTTGCCGCGCGTCACGAAAGCCTTTTTTACAGGTGAAAATGGGCGCAAGACAGGTGAATCGACAGGTATGGGTTTGTATTTGGCAAACGAAGTATGCAAAAAACTCGGGCATCAGCTGATGATCGATTCATCCATCGGTGAAGGAACGGCGGTGTCCATATTATTCCGCAACCAGGATTCCGCAACAGGGGGAAATGACAATGCCGTTATTGAAAATCGAAGAAGTGACGAAAGTGTACGAAGGGAAAGTGACGCACCGCGCGCTCAATCAACTGAGCTTTGAAGTGGAAAAAGGTGAGTTTCTGGCCGTCATGGGACCTTCGGGGAGCGGCAAGACGACGCTGCTGAACTTGATTTCGACAATTGATACGCTGACTGCGGGGGAAATCCTCATCGACGGGGTCGATCCGCACGGTTTGGACAAAAATGAGCTTGCGCTTTTCAGGCGCCATAAACTGGGCTTTATCTTCCAGGATTTTAATTTGCTGCAGATGCTGACTGTCGAAGAGAATATGGTGCTGCCGCTGACGCTCGACTATGTGCCGACCGATGAAATGGCTCGGCGCGTCTTGGAGTTGGCGCGGAAACTCGGCCTTGAATCGATTCTTCACAAGCGCCCGAACGAAATTTCCGGCGGCGAAGCGCAGCGGACCGCCATCGGCAGGGCGCTTATCCATCATCCTTCGCTTATTCTGGCCGATGAACCGACCGGCAACCTCGATTCGAAAGCGTCGCGCGACGTGCTGGAATTATTGAAAAGTGTCAGCGAAGAAAGCGGTGCGACTATCGTCATGGTCACCCACGATCCGATCGCGGCGAGTTATTGCGACCGCGTGCTGTTCATCAAAGATGGCGAGTTTTTCAATGAAATCTACAGCGACGAGCGCCGCCAAACATTCTATCAGAAAATCCTTAATGTCTTATCCTTGCTGGGAGGGAACGTGAATGACCTTTCGGCAGCTCGCCTACCGTAATGTATTCCGCAACCGCCGAAGCTACGCTGCGTTTTTCTTAGCAAGCGTCTTTTCGGTCATGGTGTTTTTCGTTTATTCCATGTTCATCTTCCATCCGCTGTTCGCAGAAGATGGCCTGCAGCAGCTCGCGGTGCGCGGCATGTTCATCGCGGAAGTGGTGCTTTACATCTTTACGCTGTTTTTCCTGTTTTATTCGATGAGCGCATTTTTGCAGGCGCGTTCAAAAGAGTTCGGCATCCTGATGCACCTGGGAATGACAAAAAAGCAGCTCAATAAATTGATCTTTTTTGAAACGATGATTCTCGGCACGGTTTCAACGGTTGCGGGAATCGCATTGGGCTTCGCATTTTCCAAGTTCTTCTTTATGATTGGCCGTGAAATCATGGAGCTTGAAGCGCTGCCTCTTTACGTGTCGTGGAAGCCGTTCGCTTTGACGATCGGTGCATTTGCCAGCCTGTTCATCATCATTTCTTTCGTCAGTGTCGCTTTTGTGCGGACGAAAGGCATATTGGATCTGCTGCAGGGCTATTGGAAAACGGAGGAAATCACGCAAAGTTCCAAATGGCTGTCAGCGCTTGGTTTTGTTTTGCTGGCCATCGCCTACGCCCTTGCTGCGATGGTATCGGACAGCACAGTCTACACGATGGCGTTCATCATCCCGCCGATTGCGACGCTCGGAACCTATCTTTTCTTCACGCATTCCATCCATTCGCTGCTGCAGCTTTATAAGCGCCGGCGAGGGGTGTATTGGCATAAGACCCGGCTGGTGGCGATTGCTGAAGCCTCGGTCAAGTTGAAAGACAGCGCCCAGATGTTCTTTATCGTAACAATCGTTTCGACCGTCGCTTTCCTGACCGTTGGAACGCTTGCTTCGTTCATGTCCTATACAGGTGATTTCCGCGAATCAAATCCGCTCGGCCTCATCTACATTTCATTTAATGGCAATAGCGAGGAGCGGGAGCATGTAGACCGGCTCATTTCCCAATTGGAAGGCAAAGAGCTGGAATACGATATGGTGCCGCTGATCGTGAAGCGCCAAACCTCGACGCTATCAGGCAATGACGTCGATATCGTGCGGGCATCCGATTTTAACCGCTTGGCGTTGACGCTCGGTTTTGATCCGGTTGACCCGGTGCGCGGGGAAGGGATTTTCATTCCTTATTCGCAAGAATCGCTGGAGGAATTGGGCGAAGTCAGCGTGGAAACAAGGCTGATGGAAAGCGACATCGATTTATCAATTGACGAAGTTTATCCCCATGTCATGTTTCCGGTCAATACTGTGAACTTTAACAGCATAGTCGTCAACGACTCTGATTATGCCGCGATTGATGAACCGCTGGCCGGTTTCGGCGACGGGGAATCGACGTTCACGTATTATGCGTTTGATATCCCGGACTGGGAGGAAACGGTCAGCGTGGGCAAGGAATTGACCGGCATCATGCAGCAAGCAGTTGTGCAGGAGGATTTCCGTGATTTGAATTTCTTCTTCGTCAATCCAGGGGAAGATTACCGCCTGTTTAAATCGTCATTCGCCATCCTGCTGTTCATCGGCGTGATGGTAGCTGCAGTCTTCTTGCTGGCTGCGGGCAGTTTCATTTATTTTAAATTGTACACTGGGCTGGAGCGGGACCGCAGGCAATATTCGCTGTTGGTGAGGCTCGGCATGACGGAAAAAGAACTCGGCAAAATCGTCAACCGGCAGCTTATGCCGCAATTTTTCCTGCCGTGGGGAGTTGCGCTGCTGCATAGCACGTTCGCCTTCATTTCGCTGCAGGTGGTATGGGATGAATTTGCGGAATTGTCGATTCTCGGTGAAATGGTGTTTGTGCTGAGCGGCTTCACGATTGCACAAATCCTCTATTTTTTCTTGATCCGCTGGCGTTATATCGAACATCTTCGAGCATCGTAAATTTTACGATGCTTGTTGTATTGTCTGAAGATTTCTTTTATAATGAAAACAGCGTCAATAATGAATGAGGATTCATTCAACATGAAAGAGGGATGGGAAATGAATTTAGTGAAGAGCGTCCATGAAATCTCACTGCAAAATCCGGGTAAAACCGCGTATCACTTTATGGGGAAAGATACATCGTACCAAGAATTTGACGGGTCGGTCGCGAAATTCGCAGGCGCGCTCCAATCGCTTGGGATCCGAAAAGGGGACCATGTAGGATTCTTGCTGAGCAACACACCGCATTTCATGATTGCCTTATACGCAACGATGCGGGTAGGCGCAACAGCTGTGCCGATCAACCCTATCTACACGCCAGATGAAATCGCTTACATCATAAAAGACAGTGATGCCAAGGCAGTCATCGCACTTGATGCATTGTTGCCACTGGTTGAAAAAGCGCATGGAGCGCTGCCGTCGGTTGAAGCGTATATCATCTGCGAAACCGACCCATCCGCGGCCGAGAAAATGGCTCAATTGCCGGATGCGGTCAAACCGAAAGTACATTCGTTCACCCAGCTCTTGATGGCCTCTCCGGCATTCGAAGGTTCCGCCGAGTTGCAAGGCGATGATGTAGCCGTCATCCTTTATACATCCGGCACGACTGGGAAACCGAAAGGCGCAATGCTGACGCACGAAAATCTTTACTCGAATGCGCGTGATATCGGCGATTACCTGCAAATGAATGCTGACGACCGCATCGTTGCGACATTGCCGGTATTCCATGTTTTTGCGTTAACGGTTGTCGTCAACGCACCGCTATTGATCGGCGCCACCATCATCTTGGTGCCGCGCTTCAACCCCGCGGAAGTATTCGAAACGATCAAATCGCAGCGCGCGACTGTATTTGCCGGCGTGCCGACTATGTACAATTTCATGTACCAATACCCGCAAGCGAAAACCGAAGACTTTGCGACGGTGCGCTTAGCGATTTCCGGCGGTTCTGCCTTGCCGGTAGCGCTGCTGCATAATTTCGAGGACAAATTCCAAGTGGGTGTGTCCGAAGGCTACGGCTTGTCGGAAGCTTCACCAGTCACGTGCTTCAACCCGATTGACCGCGACCGCAAAGCAGGCTCGATCGGCACATCGATCGTCAACGTCGAAAACAAAGTGGTCAATGAACTTGGCGAAGAAGTGCCTGTAGGAGAAGTAGGGGAATTGATCGTCCGCGGCCCGAACGTCATGAAAGGCTATTACAAGCTGCCGGAAGAAACGGCTGCCGCGCTGCGCGATGGCTGGCTTTACACTGGTGATCTAGCAAAAGTGGACGAAGAAGGTTATTTTTATATTGTCGACCGCAAAAAAGACATGATTATTGTCGGCGGCTTTAACGTCTATCCGCGCGAAGTTGAAGAAGTGCTGTTCGCGCATCCGGGCATTGTAGAAGCGGCAGTTGTCGGTTTGCCGGATCCGAATTTCGGCGAAAGCGTCAACGCTTATGTTGTACTGAAAGACGCTTCACTGACGCCAGCGGACCTTGAAGCTTATTGCGCCGAACATTTGGCGAAATACAAAGTGCCGCGCCATTTTGAAATCCTTGAAGAGTTGCCGAAAAACACGACCGGCAAAATTCTTCGCCGTTCGCTGAAAGACCAAGCAATGAGCAAATAACGATTCAAGCGGTCCGGGCCAATTCAGCCCGGGCCGCTTTTTTTTTATTGTCCAGAACACAGCAGTATCGGTTTGATTGAAAAGACTGACATTTTTACTTATAGTAGAAGAGCAACTATTACGTTTTTCGAAATAAATCGACAGGGGGATTTTACATATGAAAAAGGCAGTTGAAATAAAAGACTTAACGCAATTGGCATCGGTGACCGACCCGCATATCTCGCCGGATGGCACGCAGCTGTTATTTGTCCGTACAGAGATGGATGAGGAAAACAATACGTATGTGGCGCATCTTTTCCTTGGCGACTTGGCAAGCGGGAAAATCACGCAATGGACGCACGGCCAAGAACGCGTATCGTCGCCCGCTTGGTCGGAAAACGGAGAAATGCTTGCTTTTTTATCAACAAGAGACGATAAAAACCAGCTCTATGTAATGCCAGCGACAGGCGGAGAGGCACGTGCGCTGACCGAATTCGAAAAAGGCGTCAATTCATTCCGCTGGTCGCCTTGCGGCAATAAAATCTGGTTTGATGCAATGGTGAAAGACGGCAAGTCATTTACCGATAAAGAGGACAAGGAAGACGGAAAAGACAGCAAGAAGCATCCGGAGCCGGTATTTGTCAGCAACATGAAATACAAGATGGATGGCATGGGTTTGGTGCCCCAGGATGAGCATCGCCAAATCGGTTCAATCGATGTTGAATCGAAAAATATTGTGCAATTAACTTCTGGCAAGTTCCATTATAATTTGGAAGCTGTTTCGCATGACGGCTCGAAATTGGCATATGGCGTGGTGCGGGAAGAGAATCTCGATTTCGTGTTCCACCAGCCGCTTTATTTATATGACATCGAATCTGAGGTGGAAACGGCAGTGGCTGATGGAGACGGCTCTTTCGATGGAGCCGCTTTCTCGTTCGACGACGCAAAGCTTGCCTATATCAGCAGCACCCGCCAATTCGAAAACGCGACACATACGGAGGTGTCCGTCTACGACATCGCCTCGAAGACCAGCATGTGCCTGACAGAAGGCATCGACGCACCGGTCGGCGATTACGTCGTGGCCGACCATCAACAAGGCGCTGCAGCACCAGCAGTTGTCTGGACGAAAGATGATCATTTATATTTCCAGGTGTCGACGATGGGCGATGTACGGCTATATTTCGCTTCCCTTGATGGAGCGGTCTATCCGGCGTCCCCTGAAATGGAACATGTATATGGCTTTGATGTGGACCGCAGCGGCGAATTCGCAGTTGCAGCAATCAGCAATCCGGTCAATCCAGGGGAATTGTACAAACTGACGATCGCCACTGGTGAACGTGAAGCTTTGACCGCTTTCAACAACTCTTATTTGGAGGAAACGGAATTGGCGATGCCCGAATCAATCGTTGCGGAAGGGGCAGATGGATGGCCTGTCCACGGCTGGCTGATGAAACCGCGCGGCTTTGCCGAAGGCGAAAAATACCCGCTCGTCGTCAATATCCACGGTGGGCCGCATGCGATGTACGCCAATACGTTTGTCCACGAAATGCAGCTGCTCGCAGCCCGCGGATTCGGCGTGCTGTATGTCAACCCACGCGGCAGCCATGGCTATAGCCAGGAATTTGTCGACGCCGTGCGCGGCGACTATGGCGGTGGCGACTACGAAGACATCATGAAATCGCTGGAATCCGTCATTTCGGAAAACCCGTGGATCGACACCGAGCGCTTGGGCGTGACAGGTGGAAGCTACGGCGGATTTATGACAAATTGGATTGTCAGCCGATCAAACCGTTTTAAAGCGGCTGTCACACAGCGCTCGATTTCGAACTGGGTCTCATTTTTCGGTGTTTCGGATATCGGCTATTATTTCAGCCCTTGGCAGATCGGTGCGGATATGGGGGACGTCAATAAATTATGGGACCATTCTCCGTTGAAATACGCGGCGGATGTGGAGACGCCATTATTGATTTTGCATTCGGAAAATGACTACCGCTGCCCGATTGAACAATCGGAACAATTGTATGTCACGCTCAAAAGCCTGGGCAAAGAAACCGAGTTTATCCGTTTCCCGGAGGCCGACCATAATTTGTCGCGCACCGGCAAACCGAACCTGCGCTTCGTGCGCCTCGAGCAAATTGCCGGTTGGATGGAAAAGCATTTAGTCTGACAGAACTTAATACGAGAAAAGAAAGAGCCGGAAAACACCCGAACTTCTGTGGGGGTTTCCGGCTTTTTCGTTTTCCAATGAGTCTAAGCTTTATATGGCAAGAAGCGAGAGCCAAAAAATATGAAGCAGCAAAATGAGCGAGTACAGCGTATTTGCAGAAATGAAGAAGTACCGCCAGAGGCGCGATTGAATGGCAACGAATGGCGTGAATAGAAACCCGGAAAGGCATAGCGAAAGCAGGACCTTGATTGCCAAAATAACACTAGGAGAGAACGAACTCAATAATGGATTGGCTTCGGTGATAAAGCCGGATGTGATTCCAAAAAACGTCAGCAATCCATCTGCGGCATTTAAAATGGCGAGTGCCCAGACGTGATTTTTTAAAGGCGTGCTGTGTTTAGGCGCAATCATATTTCACCTCCATTTTCTGCATGCATCATGTTGTCCGGATGTTCTGTTGTTAATAAGAAATA